>DASQVN010000312.1:0-9254 GCA_035640755.1 Rhodopila sp. | reverse complement strand
CGTCGTCGTGGAGATGAAAAGCAGCCGACATTCGGTGTGAAAAGGCTGCCCAGGGCGATGCCGCCAGGAATCGACATGAGCGTGAAGGTTGCGAGCGCGTAGGGTGGGAAGAATGTCACACGGTAATCCCTGTGATCGGCGAAGCGCATCTCGCTATCAGTAAAGAACTGATGATGCTGCAGCGTGTGCCGGTTGTACACCGCGCGGCAGATCGGATTCTTCCATGGCCGGTGCATGATGTACCGGTGCAGAAACCACTCGAAGAAGTTGCAGAACAGGAAGGCCACCGGAACCGTGATGAGTTCCGCCCAGTTCAGGTTTCTGATGTTGGAAATGTAGATGTACAGCGCGGTCAGGCCGATCGTGTAGATGATCGCGATGTGTAGGAAGCCATTGTACCAGCCTGCGACCCGCCGGCGGTAGTTGGCTCGGTACGTCCGCTGCCGCGCGCTCATGTTGGTGACCGCGAGTTCCGGCGTTTGGGACGAGAGTTCCATGACATCCTCCTTTGCGTTGGCCACTAACATACTACTAGTATATCAGATGTCACTGCCCAGGGAAGGCCGATAGGAAGCCGATGGACAGCCGACGACAGCTCGCGTCGCCATCTCCAACCGCCGGCTGATCGCGATGGGCGAAGCCGGATCACATTCTTCGACAAGGATTATCGCCGCGATGGGGCCGCGCGCCGCCAACCGCACCACGACCAGCCGAGGCGCCGTGTCGTGACCCGGCACGCTTGGCACGCTCGTCTGTCCGGCGCCGATCCGTCCCGGCAAACGATCCCGTTCGCGCCGGCGGCACCGCATGCCCGCTCGTGACGACGAACAGGCCCAGCCGAGCCTCGCACTCAGCTTGGCAACAGCCGTTCCAGAACGTCAGCGGCAGAAGAAGCAGGCGACGACAACCCGCTCGCGTTGCTGTTGGGCATCGCCCAGCGCCCGCAAGCTTCCCCGAAAACACGCATCCGCACGGCACCAGCGTGCGGCCCGCGGGTTCGTTCTTCGGAGGCTTTCGTACGCTACCGGCGTCCAAAACTCTTCACGTCGGCGGAACGGCTGTTTGCGGACCAACGGCCGAAGAAGTTGACGCGCGATAGCGATGTATCGATGTGGCGGGAGCCGCAATTCCGGCCCGCGCGATCACCCGATCGTCCGGCGCGTGAACTCTTGTATGTAGTCGATGAGCTCGTCCGACGCAGCCACGGCCCTCTGTTCGTCCCGGTCCCCAATCGACCGGGCCACAGCAGCGTGTAGGTGCGCTGTCCGCGGCAGGTCGGCTGCCTGTTTGTAATGGGCATACCAGAATCGGCGTGACAGCCCGTTCAGCATTCCCAGGGTTGCCGCGCCGAACTCGTTCCCGGCCGCGTCCAGGAGCAACAGGTTGAATTCGCGATCCAAGCGCATGAAGGCCAGGTCGTCGGCTCGCCTGGCCGCCTGGTCCATGGCGGCGGCGATCTCCTGGAAACGCTTGAGCTGCGGCCTCGACGCGCGTCGTACGGCCCCCCGTACCATCAGCCGCTCCAGTTCCCGCCGTACTTCCAACAACCGAAGCTGAGCGGCCACGTCGATTTCCGACACCACCACGCCGCGGCGCGGCATGATGACGACCAGTCCTTCTCGTGCGAGACGCTGCAGGGCCTCGCGGATCGGCGTGCGGCCGACCCCAAACCGCTCACTGAGCAAGGCTTCGGAAACCAGCGCGCCGGGCGGGATACGAAGGGTCGTGATTTCCTCTTCAAGCTCCCGGTAGGCTTGATCGGTCAGCGTCTGAGCCAGTCCCCATTCCGAAGGGTGGTCGGCGGTCTGGCCGGCGTTGCGGCGCTTGCTCGCCCGGCCGGCCCGAGTTGCACCGGCCCCGGCTTTGCTGCGTCTACCAGTTGTAACTGACATACCAACCAGATACCACATTCGCGATCGTCAGGCAAAGGAATGCCGCGACGTGTCGAGGCTCCGAATGGCACCGATGGGGACGGCGCAGGCGGCGAAGCCACGCCGTCGCCATGAACGCGTATTCCGATTACGGATCTGATATGTTACTAATATGCTAGATACCTCAATGAGCCGCCAGCACTGCGCGACGGGCCGCGTGGCCACCGGCACGCGGCGGCTACGGCACTGCGAATTGAGTTTGAGGGATTGTGTTGTCATGGGCGTTACTCTGACATTCGACAACGGACCGACCCTGAAGGAGAGCGCGGTAATGAAAGTTCATATGATCGCCGCCAACACCGTTGCGTTGGCAGACGCGATGGGAAGATGTGAAGATGTATGGACAATGTTAAACCTGAAGCTGAAATAGTCGCGGATCAACGGACCGAACTACAAGTCACCTGGTCCGGGAACGGTGTCGGCGAGTACGCAACCATCGCCGAGCTGATGAGCGAAGCGACCGAATCCGATGGCCGGCGCCGCGCCATGGTCCTCGCGATTCAAGCCTAAATCGGGTCCGTACGCGTGAGCCTCTCCGGTTACGTGCCAGGTAATCGATTCGCGTCGCCCGGCGGCCCATCATCCTCCGCATCGGATCGGAGGAGATCGCCATGCACCCCGTCGTCAGTCGCCTGATCCTGCAGCTCGCTCTCAGTGCCGCTTTTGGCGCCGGTCAGCTCATCTTCGCCATGGCTGCGTCACAGGCGTCCCTCGCCAGCGCCGGCACACAGGTGCAGCCGAGCATGTCCGCCATCATCGCCGCACCACCAGCGCCAGCCGGCATCGGCTGGGGCTGACGTACCGGACCGCAACAGGAGATCATCATGGCATTTCCTATCTTTCTCGTGGCACTGTTCCAAGCCCCGCTTGTTACCGCCATCGTTGAGTCGGGTTTCCTGTCCAGAAGGACCGGCCTCGAAGACAGGCCAGCTGACAATCGCGACAGCTTTCTCTGTTCGAGGGTCCCTTCGCGTGCTCAGGCGTCACGGGCAAGCCGCGTCGCAGGGCCTTCATCCCTGGTCCCGTGCGCTTCGGGATTCCGTGAGCCGGCAGCGGGCTTGACACCCATGCCGTAGCGCCGTACGATATGGATCGACAATGAAAATCTGCAGTGCTCAGCACAGAATGTTCAGCACATAGGGCCCTTGCGTCTCATCGAGGATGATGATGCCCGGGCGCTGCGGCGGGATCCGGTAACGCGGACGCGCAACATCCTGGCTGTGCTGATTGCCGCTGTCGAATGGGCCGGCGTGCGCGGTCCGCCGGGCTGGCACATTCACCAGCTCAGAGGCGACCGCGCGGGAACATGGCGCATGTCGGTGAGCGGCAATCGGCGGATCACGTTCGAGATCGACGAAGGAAACATCGCCAACCGCAACCTGGAGGGCTATCACTGATGAGCATGACGCCCTCGAAAATCGGCATGACGCCGCCGCACCCCGGCACCTTCATTCGCGAGGAATCCTGGACCAGCTGGGCCTCGGCTTCGCCGAAGCCGCACGCATTCTCGATGTGCGGGTAGCAACGCTCTCGGACCTGGTGAACGGCAAGGCGGCGCTGTCGCCGGAAATGACTGGCGCGCTTTCGCCGTTTCCAGTCACCTCGAAAGCGCGCTCAGTCTCATCATCCGGAAATACTCGCGCACCGGGACGATATTCCCTTTTGTCGGCAGGGGGCTGGCTGCGGTAGCTGTTGAATTGGCGGAAGGCCCACAGCCTGAAGCCCCAGCTGCATCATGGATGCCGCAGCGGTGATGCCGGCGATCATCCACGGCTGGGTTCCGATGCGCGTGTGCGCCCGCGGCGTGCTCCCCCATCCTCAGGAAGAATGGCAGCACGCCTGCGGCGCGGTGTCATACCGGTCGTGATGGCGTACCCAGTCGGTCAGGTTGCCGTTGATGGTCTCGTCACGGCCCTTCGGCGTCAGATCGAGCAAGGCATACGCCGCGAGCTGCGGCTCATTCCCTCGTGCATATGTCGAATACGTGTAGAACACGGTCCCGTCGGCATCCTTGTAGAACACGCTGGTGCCGGACATCTCGTCGCTTGGCACTGGGCCGTGCCGATAATTGTAATAGGCCGTACCGCTGGCGATCTGCTCGGGTGTGAATGATACATGATAGTCGTAGTTGAAGTCGCTGCCGTATGACGAAACCCAGGTGAAGTGCCATCCCATGCGCCGCTTGAACGCCTCTATGCGGTCCAGCGGAGCGCGCGAGACCGCGGCGAAGGCGACGTCATGATGCCGCAGATGCGCGAGAGCGCCGAGGATGTTGTCGGTGCCGAAGGAACACCCGACGCAGCCTTGCTCCCAATCCGGTCCGAACATGAAGTGCTTGATGATGAGCTGGCTCCGGCCATCGAACAGATCGGCGAGACTCACCTTCCCCGCTGGACCGTCGAATAGGTACTCCTTCTCCACCCTCACCCAGGGCAAGGCGCGTCGTTCCGCGCTCAGCTGGTCGCACAGCCGGGTGAATTCCTTCTCCTTGCGCAGCAGAGCGATGCGCGCCACCAGCCATTCTTCGCGTGACACCACCGGGTTGTGCAGCATGATGCGATCTCCTCCTGTCAGACGGTTGCAATATACGCGGCGAAGCGCTCTAGGCAGCTCACCCACCCGGCGCGGTGATCGTCGCGCCCAGCGACGGTCTCGAACACTTCCTGGCGCAGCGTCAGGCGGGTCCGGCCGTCAGCCTCATGGAACGTGACGGTAGTCAGCAACTCGTGCTTCGGGCGACCCTGCTCGTCCTCCCAGGCGAATGTGAAGACGATGCGCTCAGGCTCGACGATTTCGTGATAGATGCCGCGCTTGCGATACTCGGTGCCATCAGGCGCGCGCATGCCGAAGCGATAGCAGCCGCCGACGCGGATATCCATGTCGCAGAACGTGGTGACAAATCCCTGCGGTCCCCACCAGCGGGCAACGTGTTCCGGCTGGGTCCACAGGCGGAACACCAGTGCGCGCGGCGCATCGAAAGTGCGGGTGATGACCAGTGTGCGGTCGGCGAGATCAGTGTCGGCGGCCACCCTTCGGCTCCTTGTTCTGTAGTTCCTTCAAGTACTGGTCGAGGCGGTCGAAGCTGCCCTCCCAGAAGTGGCGGTATTCGTTAAGCCAGTCGGCGGCGTCCTTCAGCGGCGCGGCATCCAGCCGGCACGGCCGCCACTGCGCATCGCGGCCGCGCGTGACCAGGCCGGCGCGCTGCAGCACCTTCAGGTGCTTGGATATCGCCGGCAGGCTCATCGCGAACGGCTCGGCGAGCGTGCCCACGGTCGCCTCGCCCGCAGCCAGGCGGGCGAGGATGGCACGCCGCGTCGGGTCGGCCAGGGCGGCGAAGATCGTGCTGAGCCGGTCCGGCTCCATCGCAGTGAACCAATCGGTTAATTAACTGAACGGCTAAATATGGGCGGGCATCGCCGCTGTCAAGCGCTATTGGACTGTCGATCTGCCGCAGAGCCCGGCGAACATCCGGGGCGATGAGAGTCTCGGCTTCGCCGGCGGCGGGTTCCGCGCGCTGCTCGGGGGCTTGCTGTCGCCGCTTGATCTCGGGGGTTCGGTGATGGCCTGATAGAGACCGAGATGGACCTCATAGGCAGTGTCGATCCGGCGCTTGCGATTAATCGCCGTGGTGACCACCGCCTCGGTCCGGTTGCTGCGCGCTGAGGCGATGATGCGGAGCGCCAACGCTATTGTCGCTGCGCGCGTCACGAAGCGTCCGTCGGCGCGGTAATACCAGAAGCCCTATGCACTGACCGTTTTTGTCCACTTTCGAGTTGTGATTGACGCGAGCAGCCCGGGCTGGGCGGTGAGGGCATTCCAGGCGTCACAGCAGGCATCCACGACGGCCTTGTAGGTGGCGTGGACGCGATTGCTGAGGTGGTTCTGGCGCAGGTATTGCCAGATGTTCTCAGCCGGCTTGAGGCGCGAAGCGGATCAAGGTTCGGGTGAGTAGGCGGGCAGATAAAGTAGGCTGATGTTTGGTGGGCGGCGGTGAATTTGCAGGCCGCGCCACCTGCCCATCCTTGCAGCGGGCCGCTTCGGCACGGCGCTGTCCCGCCGTATAATGCCCGCGCGTGATGCCAACCGTCATGTCCGTCTCAGGTGATGACAACGGACAAACCCCAGCATACCCGCCGCGTCGCATGATGACCCGATGTCCCCGGCCTTGAGCCGGGGATCCGGCCGCCGTGACGAGGTGGCGGCGCGCGGGGCCGCCGGTCTCAGTGCGCCACGCCCATGGTGGCGTCGGGGGCTTGTTCCAGTTGGTGGTCGTGGCGCAGCGCCAGTACGATGACCATGCCCATGACCGCGCAGGCGGCGATGGCGAGCAGGCCGGCGGAGAAGGTGCCGGTCTGGTCCTTCAGCCAGCCCATGGCGAAGGGGCCGAAGAACCCGGCGAGGTTGCCGAACGAGTTGATGGCAGCGATGCCGGCCGCGGCGGCAGCGCCGGAGAGGAAGGCGGTCGGGAAGGTCCAGAACACCGGCAGCACCGCGAAGACGCCGAATGCGCCGATCGAGAGTGAGATCATCTTGAGCGTCGGGTCATCGAACGCCGTGGATCCCGCGATGCCGAGGGCAGCAATCAGGAAGGCGACGGCGGCGTGGCCCTTGCGCTCCATCTTCGCGTCGGAGCGCTGACCCCACCACACCATGCCGATGGTGCCGACGATGTAGGGGATTGCGGTGACGAGGCCGGTCATGGCGTTCGACAGGCCGAAGCCTTTGACGATCTGGGGCAGCCAGAAGGCGGTGCCGTAGTTGGTCGCCACGGCGCCGAAATAGACCAGCGCGAGCGCCAGCACCTTTGGGTTGACCAGCGCCTGCAGGACGTTCAGGCCGTGCACCTCCTCCTTCTGGCGGATTTCGGCGGCGAGGCGGTCGGCGAGCCAGGTGCGCTCCTCCGGCGTCAGCCAGTGCGCATCGGCCGGGCGGTCGGTCAGGTAGAACCAAGTGGCGACGGCGAGGATGACGGCGGGCGCGGCCTCGATGATGAACAGCCACTGCCAGCCGGCGAGCCCGCCCAGGCCGTCCATGCCCAAGATGAAGCCCGAGATCGGCGAGCCAAGCACCGAGGACAGCGGGATCGCGGCCATGAACCAGCCGACGATGCGGGCGCGGTAGACGCCGGGGAACCAGAGCGTGAGATAGAAGATGATGCCAGGGAAGAAGCCCGCCTCGGCAGCGCCCAGCAGGACGCGCACGATATAGAAGCCGGTTTCGCCGCCGATCGTGGCCATCGCGCCCGACAGGATGCCCCAGGTGAACATGATACGGGCGATCCACTTGCGCGCGCCGAACCGCTCCAGCGCCAGGTTGGAGGGGACTTCGAAGATGAAATAGCTGAAGAAGAAGATGCCGGCGCCGAAGCCGAAGGCGGTGGCGGAGATGTTCAGCGCCTTGTTCATGGTCAACGACGCGAAGCCGACATTGACCCGGTCCAGGTAGGCGACAAAGTAGCAAAGCATCAGGAACGGCAGCAGCCGTCTCGACACCTTGGCGATCGTGCGCTGTTCAAGCGTATCCATAACTGTCTCCTCGGGCGCCCGGCCACTGGGCGCATGTCAACGCGCGCCCATAGACAGGCGCGGGGGCGGGGTCAATGCGGTGCGGGCGCAAGGATCGCGGCCGCAACAGTGATGGCCGCGGCGCGAAGGGGAGGTCACGCGCGCGTGTTCTGGGCTGCCCGGGTGTACTGGGCCGTCCGCGGCGGGGCGGGAGCTACTTGTTGCTGTTCCAGATATCGGTGGACAGGCGCCAGGCCCCGTTCACCCGCTTCCAGACGACCACGTATTTCAGATCGACCGGCCCATTGGCTTCACCGGTCGCCTTGCCGATCTCGCGCGCGATGTCGCCGTGCCGTTCGACCGAGATCGCCTGGAGGGTGTTGACCTTCAGACCGCTGGCCATGGCCTTCTGCCAGAAGGCCTGGATATTGGCTCGGCCTTGCACCATGTCGCTGCCGGGCGGGAGGATGGTTGCGTCCTGGGTGTAAAGTGCCGCCACGGCGGCGGCATCACCCTTGCCATAGGCCGCGACCCATGCGCGATTGGCTGCGTCGATCTCGGACTTGATGTCGGCCGCATGCGCCAAGGGGGCAGCGAGCATCAACGCCGCCGCGACGACCAGTGGTTTCATCCTGCATTTCCCTCTCCTGCCCGGGCAGGATGGGGGACGGCATAAGCTGTGTCAAAAGCGCGGTGCGAGGCAGTCGCCACACCGAGATGTGGCGCTACGCCGAGATATGCCCCAGGTTCGCGCGGCGCTGGTTGATGCCCCACAGGGCGATGGTCAGGGTCGAGAGCAGCAGGGCGACGCGGCGGGGTTTAACCCAGCGGCTGATGCGCCGTTTCGCGCAGGCGGGCGATGACGGCGAAGCTGACCGCGGCGGCGGCCATGACATAGGCGGTGGGGGCCATCTTCGAGCCGGTCTGGTCGATCAGCCATTGCGCGATGAACGGGGCGAAGCCGCCGAAGATGGCGACGGCCAGGGCGTAGGACGAGGACATCCAGGTAGAGCGGCCGCGGGTCGGGAAGATCTCGGCGATCGCGGCGGGTCCGGGGCCAGAGAACAACGAAATCGCGGCGGCGAACACGATCTGCACAAGCACGATGGCGGCGAGCCCGGGGTTCTGCGTCAGCAGCCAAAAAGCCGGGATCGGCAGGACGAAGCACGCGGCGCAGGAGGCGAGCAGCAGCTTCTTGCGTCCGATCCGGTCCGACAGCGCGCCCATCAGCGGCACCAGCACCACGAGGGCGAGCAGGCTCGCGGTGGAGGCCCACAGCGACTGTGCCGCCGTCAGATGAAGCTGGGTGCGGGTATAGGTCGGCATGTAGGTCAGGAACACGTAGTACGAGACGGTCCAGAGTATGGTGAAGCCGAACGCCTGCGCGGCGTGGCGGAGGTCGGAGGAGACGACGGCGGCGGCTTGGCCCTCGGCGGCGATCTCGCGATAGGGCGGGGTCTCATCGACGTTCCGGCGCAGCCACAGGCCGATGGGGCCGAACAGGCCGCCGACCAGGAAGGGGATGCGCCAGCCCCAGTCGTTGATCGCCTCGGCGCCGAGGGTGGAGGTCAGCAGGGCGGACAGACCGACGCCCAGCAGGCCGCCGCCGGCGACCGACATCTGCTGCAGGCTGGTGTAGAAGCCGCGGCGGCCTTCCTCGGACCATTCGGCCATGAAGGCGGTGGCGCCGCCCCACTCGCCCCCGGTGGAGAAGCCCTGCAGCAGGCGGGCGAGCAGCAGCAGGGCGGGGGCGGCGAGGCCGATCGAGGCGTAGGTGGGCAGCAGGCCGATGAGCAGCGTGCCGGCGGCCATCATCAGG
>DASQVN010000311.1:0-3010 GCA_035640755.1 Rhodopila sp. | reverse complement strand
TCCCGCCCTTGTTGTTGTTCACGCCCCAGCAATTCGCCGTCTTGGTAAATTCCTGCTGGTTCACCATCACGCCGATGATGTCGAACGGCAGGCCGGCGACAGCAGCGGCGACATGGCGCTCCAGCAACACCCTGCCCCCGCGCACCTCACCGACCTCGAACGCGACCACCCCGCCGGGGCGCACGACGCGCGCCAGTTCCTGGAAGACGCGCAGCACGAATTCTTCCCACGCCGCCACGTCGCGGTGGCGGTCGATCCGCACCTGCCCCGAATCAATCCCGGCGAACCAGCAGCGCAGCCAGTTATCGCCCTCATAGTCCACGACATCGAGAAACGGCGGCGACGTCACCACCAGCGCCACCGAAGCATCATCGAGCATCGGCGTCCGCTCTGCCGGGCCGCTGGTCAGCAGCGCGGGGAGACGCCCCGATGGATGCTGGGGCGGCGCGCCGTCGGCCAGCAGGCTCGCCGTCTTGCGGAGGATGATCGGCACGATGTCCCGCGGCGGCGGCACCTGGTCCCGTGCCGCATTGATCTTCCGCTGCGACACTGCCGACACTGCCTGGTTCGGCGGCATGGTGTAGACCGAGAAGAACCCCGGCGAGTGCCCGGTCAGCCGGTTCAGCGCGACCATCCGGATCCAGTCATCGACCCGGTCCAGCGCCGGCCCGCGCGCCAGCAGCCAAGCCCGCAGCGCGGTGATCTGCCGCAGCGTCGCGGGATGGTAGAACGCCAGAAGATCGTCCTCGATCGGGTCGGCCTCGCCGAGCGACAGGTCGATCGCAGCGAGCCGCCGCATCACCTCCGGCAGCGTCGGCGGGTCGAGCCGCGGCCGGCACAGCATCGCGCTGAGTGGGTTCACGTCGTTGGCGGCCGGCGCCCGTCCCATCAGGGCGGCCTGCACCGCGGTCGTGCCGCGGCCCGAAAAAGGGTCGTAGACCCGCTCCCCCGCCTCAGTCAGACGGCCGATGAAGAATGCGGGGAGCTCTGCCTTGAAGCAGGCGCGATAGCTGATCTCATGGAGGCTGTGGCTGCGCCGCTGCCCCGCGGTCCAGTATTCGTTGACGAAATAGCGCAGGCCGGCATCCTCAAGCTCGACCGTCGGCGCACCGGCATAGGTGAACCGGCGCAGCGCATCGGCGAAACAGGCCACCGGCACCGGCAGGGCTGTCTGGCTTACGATTGTCTGGCTCACTGGGGAAGGCTCAACGCAGGAACAGGTTGTCCGCCTTCTCGGCGCCGATCGTCGAGCCCGGTCCGTGCCCGCACAGGAACGACATGTCGTCGCCCAGCGGCAGCAACTTGGTCTTGATCGCCGCGATCAGCGCCGCGTGATCCCCGTAGGGAAAATCCGTCCGTCCGATCGATCCCTGGAACAGCACGTCCCCTACCAGCGCAAATCGTGCTGCCTGATTGACGTATACCAGAGACCCTGGCGTATGCCCCGGGCAGTGCAGCACCTCGAACCGGTGTGGTCCGAGGGTCAGGACGTCGCCCTCCTGCATCCACTGGTCCGGCGTGACATTACGCGCCGCGAATCCGAACTGCGCCGCCTGCACCTCCAGGCTGTCGAGCAGGAACCGATCGCGCCGGTCCGGCCCCTCGATCGGGACAGCGCCCAACGTCTCCTTCAGTTCCGCCGCACCTCCGGCGTGGTCGAGATGGCCGTGGGTCAGCACGATCTTGTCGATCCGCGCCCCGGTCTGCTTGATCGCGGCCGTGATCCGGTCCACGTCGCCGCCCGGATCGACCACCATGCCGGCCATCGAGGCCTCATCCCACAGGATGGCACAGTTTTGCTGGAACGGCGTCACCGGGACGATGGCGCCGCGGAGCCTGCTCGCACCGCTCATGTCAATTGCTCATGTCAATGCAGGCGCGGCGATTTCAGGAACGCATCCCGGTCCGCCGACCGGATCGAGACACGCTTGGGCGAGCCGTCCCGCTCGATCCGCAGCCGCACCTCGGCGCCGGCACTGCCTGACGACCAGACCCGCCGCCACAGCCCCGCCAAATCGGGCACTTCCTCGTCATTCACGGTCACGATTCTGTCGCCGTTGCGGATGCCCGCCTGTTCCGCCGGCCCGTTGTCGGCGAGTCCGCCCACGATGATCGCTTCATCCACCTCCGTGGCATACATGCCCAGCCAGGGACGGGCAGGCCGATTGACGCGGCCAAACGAGAGAAGGTCGTTCATGATCGGGGCGAGCAGGCCGATCGGCACCACCATGTTCATATCGAGCCGGCGCCCGCGGCCGTCCCCCTGCTGCAGGATCAACGAGCCGATGCCCATCAGCTTGCCGTCGGTGCCGATCAGTCCACAGCCGCCCCAGAACGGGTGCGCAGGTGCGGTAAACAGCGCATCGTCCAGTACATATTCCCAATGGCCGGCGAATTCCTGCCGGCCGACGATGCGGGTCTCGATCGCGTGGTGTCGCCCGCCGCCGGCCGCGAGGATCGCCTGATCGCCGACCTTCAACCGGTCGGAATCGCCGATTTCGACATGCGGCACGTCCAACTGGCCCAGCGTCTGCACCAGGCCGAAGCCGCTCTCCTGGTCATAGGCCAGCGCGTGGCCCGGCACCGCCTGCCCGTTGTTGGAGGTAACCCAGATCGTCTCCCCCTCGGTGATCAGGTAGCCGATCGTGGCGATCAGCCCGGTATCACGGATCACGACGCCACTGCCGGCCCGTTCGGTGCCCAGGATATCGGCAGTGAAGGCATCCGGAGGTACATACGTCTTCAAGCTCACGACAGAATTCAGCGCCCGCTCCAGGTCGAACGAATAATCGCTCGGGTCGGGCTGCAGATTTGCCGGGATCTCCCAGTCTTCCTTTTTCATGCCTCGACGTCGTCCCTGGTTAGGGCGTCCCTTCGGTGGCGTGTCTGTCATGGTCCCTTCTATATCGACCCTTTTCCGCCGGGCGACAATGCCGGGTGTCAGATTCCGCAGGCGCGGACAACGATAGCTCAGCGGCCGGCGTGGCGGAATCTGACACCCGGCATTGTC
>DASQVN010000310.1:0-12971 GCA_035640755.1 Rhodopila sp. | reverse complement strand
CGGCATCAGCTCATGTCACGAATATGTGAGCACTTACCGGCCCCGGTCCGCCTTCCGCAACAACCGGATCGCCCCACCTGCGCGCACTACCGTGACTCCGGCCCACCAGTGCGCTAGAGCAGATCGCGGGAGAGCGGAACGTGCGGACGCGCGAATCTGCTCTACAGATCAATGGCTAGCGCGCTTTCACCTTTTCCAGTCAACTTGAAAGCGCGCTAGGTGGGAGCACATCCGCAAGTTACGACGCGATCACATACGGGACCCAGACCACGCGCCATGGCCAGCAGCAACGACATCCGCGCCACGTTCCTCGACTATTTCGTCCGCAATGGGCACCAGGCGGTGCCCAGCAGCCCGCTGGTGCCGCGCAACGACCCGACGCTGATGTTCACCAACGCCGGCATGGTGCAGTTCAAGAACGTCTTCACCGGGCAGGAGAAGCGCCCCTACAACCGCGCGACAACCGCGCAGAAATGCGTTCGTGCCGGCGGCAAGCACAATGACCTCGACAACGTCGGCTACACCGCCCGCCACCACACGTTTTTCGAGATGCTGGGCAACTTCAGCTTCGGGGACTACTTCAAGGAACTCGCCATCCCCTATGCCTGGGAGCTGGTCACCCGCGACTACGGTCTGCCCAAGGACAAGCTGCTGATCACCGTCTTCGCCGAGGATGACGACGCCGCCGCGATCTGGAAAAAGGCCGCCGGCCTGCCTGATGAGCGCATCATCCGCGTTCCCACCGCCGACAACTTCTGGCGCATGGGCGATACCGGCCCCTGCGGCCCGTGCAGCGAGATCTTCTACGACCACGGCCCCGGGATTCCAGGCGGGCCGCCCGGCAGCCCGGATGAGCACGGAGACCGCTTCGTCGAGATCTGGAACCTTGTGTTCATGCAGTACGAGGAAGGCCCGCCCGGCACCCGCGTGCCGCTGCCGCGCCCCTCGATCGATACCGGCATGGGGCTGGAGCGGATTGCCGCCATCCTGCAGGGCAAGCACGACAACTACGATATCGACATCTTCCGCGCCCTGATCCTGGCCAGCGCCGAGTTCACCGGCCAGGACCCGGACGGCCCCTGCAAGACCAGCCACCGCGTCATCGCCGACCATCTGCGCAGCACCTCGTTCCTGATCGCCGACGGCGTGCTGCCGTCCAACGAGGGCCGCGGCTACGTGCTGCGCCGGATCATGCGCCGGGCAATGCGCCATGCGGCGATGATGGGCGCGAGGGAGCCGGTGATGTACCGCCTGGTTCCCACCCTGGTCCGCCAGATGGGCGCGGCCTACCCCGAGCTCGGCCGGGCCGAGGCGCTGATCAAGGAGACCCTCGAACTTGAGGAAACCAAGTTCAAGTCCCTGCTCGACCGCGGCCTCTATCTGCTGGCCGAGGAAACCGCGAAGCTGGGCGACCGTCAGCCGCTGCCCGGCGCCGTCGCGTTCCGCCTGTACGACACCTACGGGTTCCCGCTCGACCTGACGCAGGATGCGCTGCGTGAGCAGGGCCGAGCGGTCGATCTGGCCGGGTTCGAGGCGGCCATGGCGGAGCAGCGGAGCCGCGCACGCGCCGCCTGGGCCGGTTCCGGCGACACCGCGACCGAGCAGGTCTGGTTCGAGATCAAGGAGAGGATCGGCGGTACCGAGTTCCTCGGCTACACCACCGAGACCGCGGAGGGCGAGATCATGGCCATCGTCGCCGATGGGCAGCCGGTCGAGGAAGCGCCGGCCGGCACCGCTGTTGCCGTCGTGCTCAATCAGACCCCATTCTACGGCGAGAGCGGCGGCCAGGTCGGCGACACCGGGGAGATCACCGGCCCCGACGGCCTGCTGATCCGCGTCACCGACACGCAGCGGAAGCTGGGCGAGCTCGTCGTCCACCTCGGCACCGTGGAGACCGGCACGGCGCGCGTCGGCACCCCTGTGGTCGCGGAAGTGGACCACCTGCGCCGCACCAACATTCGCGCCCACCACTCGGCTACGCACCTGCTGCATGAGGCGCTGCGCCGCAAGCTCGGCACCCACGTGACCCAGAAAGGCAGTCTGAACGCGCCCGAGAGGCTACGCTTCGACATCTCCCAGCCGCGCCCGCTGACGGCCGACGAGATTCGCTGGGTGGAGGCCGAGGTGAACGCCAAGATCCGCGAAAACAGTGAGGTCACGACGCGGCTGATGACCCCGGACGCCGCGGTCGAGATGGGTGCGATGGCGCTGTTCGGCGAGAAATACGGCGATGAGGTCCGCGTCGTCAGCATGGGCGAGCCGGACGGCAACAAGCCGGCCTGGTCGATCGAATTGTGCGGCGGCACTCATGTCCGCCGCACCGGCGACATCGGCTTCTTCCGCATCGTCGGTGAAAGCGCCGTGGCCGCCGGGGTGCGCCGCCTCGAGGCCGTCACCGGCGCCGCCGCCGAGGCCCTGGTGGATCAGATCCAGACCCGGTTGAATGAAGCCGCCGGCGCGCTGCGCGTCGCCCCGGCCGAGGTGCCGGAGCGTATCGCCGCGCTGCAGGAAACCGTGCGCAGGTTCCAGGCCCAGGTTGCCGATCTGCAGACGAAGCTCGCGACCGGCGACAGCGCCGCCGCGGCCGAGGATGTCAACGGCGTCAAGCTGTCCGCGCGCAACCTGGGCGACGTGCCCGCGCGCGATCTCAAGGGGCTGGCCGAGGCGATCGGGAAGCAACAGGGTTCGGGTGTTGTCGCGCTGGTTTCCACCACTGACGGCAAGGCGTCGATCGTGGTCGGCGTGTCCCCTGACCTGACCGGACGGATCAATGCGGTCGAGCTGGTCCGCGCAGCCGCGACGGCGGTGGGCGGCAAGGGCGGCGGCGGACGGCCGGACCTGGCGCAGGCCGGCGGACCCGACGGCAGCCGGGCGGATGAGGCGCTGGCGGCGGTGCGGTCAGCGCTGGGCTGAGCGCCACCGGGATCTTCCGCGGGTCGCATGCGCTGACGCCTCTTGCTCAGAACGCCAGCGCCGTCGCCTGCACCACCAGCGGCAGCGTCCGCACCATCTCCAACACCGGCTCGGGCACCGGCTCATCGATTGAAACCAGGCAGATCGCGTCCCCGCCCTGCGCCGCCCGCCCCAGGTGGAACGTCGCGATGTTGATCCCCGCCCCCGCCAGCGTCGCGCCGAAGCGACCGATGAAGCCCGGACGATCCTGATTGGTCACGTAGATCATGTGCGGCGCGAAGTCGGCCTCGACCTTGATCCCCTTGATCTCGACGATCCGCGGCCGCGACCCGGCAAACAGCGTCCCGGCGACCGAACGCGCGGGCATCCGGTCGGTCTCCACGGTGACCCGCACCAAAGTCAGATACTCGCTCGGCCGGTCATGCACCGTCTCGGCCACGTCGATCCCATGCTCGCGCGCCACGACCAAGGCGTTGACCATGTTGACCCCCTCCATCAGCGGCGACATCAGCCCGGCCAGCACGGCGGCGGTCAGCGGCCGGTGATTGAGCGCGGCGACCTGCCCCTCGAATTCGATCGAGACCTCGCGCAGCATTCCTTCCCGCGCCTGCGTCAGCTGCCCGGCGAAGGCGCCGAGCATGCGGCAGAGCTCAATATACGGCTTCAGCCGCGGGGCCTCCTCGGCCGAGACCGAGGCCATGTTGATCGCGTTCGTCACCGCCCCGGTCAGCAGGAAGTCGCTCATCTGCTCCGCCACCTGCAGTGCGACGTTCTCCTGCGCTTCGGTCGTCGCGGCGCCCAGATGCGGGGTGCAGACCACGTGCTCCAGCTCGAACAACGGCGAGGAGGTCGCCGGCTCGGTCTCGAACACATCCAGCGCCGCCCCGGCGACGTGCCCGGACCTGATGGCGTCCGCGAGCGCCTCCTCATCGAGCAGCCCGCCGCGAGCGCAGTTGATGATGCGTACGCCCGGCTTGGTTCGCGCCAGCACCTCGCGCGACAGGAGATTGCGCGTCGCGTCCGTCAGCGGCGTGTGCAGCGTGATGAAGTCCGCCCGCTCCAGCAGCGTCTCCAGCTCGACCTTCTCGACACCAAGGTCCATCGCCTTGTTTTCCGACAGGAACGGATCGTATGCCAGCACGCGCATCTTGAGCCCGACGGCACGCTCCGCAACGATCGAGCCGATGTTGCCGCAGCCGATCAGGCCAAGCGTCTTGGCCGTCAGCTCGACGCCCATGAAGCGGTTCTTCTCCCACTTCCCCGCCTTGGTCGAGGCAGACGCCTCCGGGATTTGCCGGGCCAGCGCGAACATCATCGCAATTGCATGCTCGGCCGTGGTGATCGTGTTGCCGTGCGGCGTGTTCATCACCACCACGCCCCGCGCGGTGGCCGATTTCACGTCGATATTGTCAACCCCGATCCCGGCGCGGCCGACCACTGTCAGGTTGGTCGCCGCCTCCAACAGCTCCTTCGTCACCTTGGTGGCAGAGCGGACAGCCAACCCGTCATACGCGCCGATGATCGCCCGCAGCTCTGCCGGCGAGAGGCCGGGCCTCAGGTCAAGCTCGATCCCCCGATTCTTGAAGATCTGTACAGCGGCGGGCGACAGCTTGTCGCTGATCAATACCTTCGGCATGGCACAACCTGATAGTTACTTCGCGGGAGCGAATGCGGCGGCGACCTGGGCCGCGGCCCAGTCGAGCCACGGCAGCAGCGCGGCGACGTCGGCGGTCTCCACCGTCGCCCCGCCCCAGATCCTGAGGCCCGGCGGTGCATCGCGGTAGCCGCCGATGTCGTACGCCACGCCCTGCTTCTCGGGCAGCGCCGCGATCTGCTTTGCTGCCTTCGCCTGATCCTCGGCCGGCAATGCGGTGAACCACGGCGCGGTGATCTTCAGACAGATCGAGGTGCAGGACCGCGTGACCGGATCCTCGGCCAGGAAATCCGCCCAGTTGCTGCGCGCCACCCAGTCGGCCACCACCGCCAGATTGCTCTCGCACCGCGCGATCAGCCCTGGCAGCCCGCCTACCCGTTCCGCCCAGCGCAGGCTGTCCAGCGCATCCTCGACACACAGCATCGACGGCGTGTTGATCGTCTCGCCCTTGAAGATGCCCTCCGACAGCTTGCCCTTCGAGGTCAGGCGGAAGATCTTCGGCAGCGGCCATGGCGGGGTATAGTTTTCAAGCCGCTCGACGGCCCGCGGCGACAGCGCCAGCATGCCGTGCGCTGCCTCGCCGCCCAGCACCTTCTGCCAGGACCAGGTGACCACATCCAGCTTGTGCCAGGGCAGTTCCATGGCAAACGCCGCCGAGGTGGCGTCACAGATCATCAGCCCCTCACGGTCGTCGGCGATCCAATCGCCGTTCGGCACCCGCACGCCCGAGGTCGTGCCGTTCCAGGTGAATACCACATCCCGTGCCGGATCGACGGCGGCGAGGTCCGGCAGCCTGCCGTACGGCGCCGACAGCACCCGCGCGTCCTTGAGCTTGAGCTGTTTGAGGATGTCCGTCGCCCAGCCTTCACCGAAGCTCTCGAACGTCAGCACATCGACGCCGCGCGCGCCCAGCAGCGACCACAAGGCCATCTCCACCGCGCCGGTGTCGGACGCCGGCACGATGCCCAGGCGCCAGCCCTCCGGCATTCCCAGGATGGCGCGGGAGCGCACGATCACCTCGGCCAGACGGGCCTTCGGGTCAGCGGCGCGGTGGCTGCGGCCGCAGAATGCCCCTTTCAGGGCATCAACCGTATAGCCGGGGCGCTTGGCGCACGGACCTGAGGAGAAACAAGGATTGGCCGGACGGATGTCCGGTGTCGCGGCGGATGCCATATCGGCTCTCCCTTCCAGAAGAGAAGCGTCCCGGTGGGGGGACGTAACCCGCCGCCGCTGCTAGGGTCGAACGCCGGCCATGTCAATAGATTTCTGCAACAGAGCGTGAACCACGTGGGACGATAGCGGCACGGGCGATTGCGGCGCGGGCGCAACGGCAGGTTCAAGTTCGACAATCGTTCTCACGATCCCATCAGGTGCATGTTTACCAGCCATGTTTCCCAGTACAGCCGCCGGCGCGCTGTGCTAAGGACGCGCCCAACAGCCAACACCCAGGGAGTACATGATGCCGGAGATCGATGAAATCTCTGCGCGCCTGACCGTGATCGAAACCGTCCTGCAACAGCTTATCACCCACATGGCGGTCCGCGCCGACGACCCGCCCGAGTGGGTGCGCACCCGCCGCGTCCTGGCCACCCGCGCGCTGGATGCCTCCGGCCATCCCCCGCTGCGCCAGGCCGCGCTGATCCGCGACGCCGTCGCCAAGGTGTTCGCGCAGGCGGAGCACGTCGCGCAGGAATACACTCGGCGTGAGCTGCCGGGCGCCCTGCCCCCGGCAACGCGCCGCGCCATGGCGCGTTAATCCGGCAACCGCGCGTTTCGCGCTTTATTCCGGGTCAATGGCCGTGTCATGAAACTTGTTCTTTCCCTGACAGCACTGCTCCTGGCCGCAGCGCCGGCAATGGCGCAGAATCCGCAGGTGGCGCCGCCGCAGAGCCCGAACGTGCCGGTGGCGCCGCCGAACGCGGCGTCACCGCCGCCCGAGCAGATCGCACCCAAGAGCGGCAACCTGAGCGACACACTCTCGCGTCAGCGCGGTACCATCAAGCCGCCGGAGAACGTCGACCCCAAGATGACGGTGCCGCCAAGGACCCCGAGCGCCGGAACGACCCCGGTGATCCCGCCGCCCGGCTCTCCGGGCGGGAATCAGTCGGTGGTGCCGAAGTAGGGGCGCGCTGACCGGGGAAGGGCTGCTTATCGTCTACTGGACAGCGCACGGGTGACTGCGTCAGGCTCACGCATAGCAGAGCACGGGCCGGGCCAGTCGGCGTACGGCGATTCGATACGTCGACCGGCCGCCAGGATTTCGTCCGGCGTGAATAGGGGAGCCGTGTCAACATCCTCGGCCGCCTGGCGCGCGATGTCTTCGTCACTGGTGGCATCGACCCGGCTCCAGTCCACCTTGGCGAGATCAAGCTCACTCCGGGAATACGGTTCGATAGGCATGGCTTTCACCCTTATTGGCTTTGCGCAGGCCGATGATCCAGCGGACCGGATCGTCCAGGGTGCCGCGCCAGATGTAGACGCAGACCATTACGCGGCCGGCTACTGCACCGTAGGCGATGATCCGCCGCTCGCCGTAGTCACGCCGGCGATCGTCAAGCTCGATGGTCGGTCCATCGAACAGGGCCATGGCAATAGCGAAGGGCAGCCCTAGTACGCGGGCGTTGCGGTCACTCTTGGGCGGATCCCAGCCGAAACGCATGTCCTGATATACTATGTCATTGACCTGCTATGTCAATGACCACCCCTCATCCCGTCCCCTCAGGACGAAACCGCGCCAGCGCCCCGCACACCGTCTCGACCTGCGCGTCGGTCAGCTCCGGATACAGCGGCAGGCTGAGGATGGTGCCGGACACCGCCTCCGTCACGGGGAGCGGCGTCCGGGCGATGCGGAGCCGGTACGCCGGCTGCTGGTGCACCGGGACCGGGTAGTGGATCCCGCTGCCGATTTCCGCCGCGCGCAGATGTGCCTGCAGCCGGTCACGCTCTGCCGCGCGCACCACATACAGATGATAGACGTGCGCGACATGCCGGCGCGCCGCCGGCGCCGCGATCGCCGGATGACCCGCCAGCGCTTCGGTGTAGGCTGCCGCGATCCGCGCCCGCCGTGCGTTCTGCGCGTCCAGGTAGCGCAGCTTGACCCGCAGCACCGCTGCCTGCACCTCATCCAGCCGGCTGTTCACTCCGATCTCGTCGCTGATGTAGTGTCGGTGCCAGCCATACTGGCGGAGCGCCGCGATCCGGGTCCCCAATGCAGGGTCCGAGACGGCCACCGCCCCGCCATCGCCCAGCGCGCCCAGGTTCTTCGTCGGATAGAAGCTGAAGGTGGCCGCATCGCCCAGCGTGCCGAGCCGGTGGCCACGTATCGTGGCCCCGTGTGCCTGCGCGCAATCCTCGATCACCGCGACGCCATGGGCACGGCACAGCGGCAGGATGCGGTCCATGTCCGCCGCCTGGCCGTAGAGGTGCACGGGGATCACGGCCCGGATCGGCGACAACCCGAGCGGCGGATGCGCCAGGATTTCGCCCAGCGCGTCCGGATCCATGGTGTAGTGCGCCGGGTCGATGTCGATCAGCAGCGGTGTCGCGCCGACCATCTCGACCGCGGCCACCGTCGCCACCGCGGTGTGCGATACCGTCACCACGGTGCTGCCGGGCCCGATGTCCAACGCCCGCAACGCCAGCGCCAGCGCATCGGTGCCGTTGCCGCAGCCAATCACCGCCGGCACGCCCAGCCAGCACGCGAACTCGGTCTCGAACGCGCGCAGTTCATTGCCGAGAATATACCAGCCCGACGCCACCGTACGGGCGATTGCCTCGTCGATCTCGGGCTTCAGCGCCTGGTAACCGGCGCCGGGGTTGGCCTGCGGGATCATAGGTAGTGAGCCAGTCGGGTGCGGTACCAATCCAGCGTGCGGGCGATCCCGTCCTCCAGCGCGACAAGCGGCGCCCAGCCGGTGGCGGCGCGGAACGCGCTGTCGTCGGCATGATAGCTGCCGATGTCGATCCGTGCGCGGTCGGCCGGAAATTCCCGCACGGTGAACCGTGCCGCGCCGTTGGTCAGCCGTACCATCAACTCGGCGATCTCGGTCAACGAGGCGGGCGGCGAGCCGCCGATGTTGAAGATTCGCCCATGGCAGGCCCGGGTCTCGGCCGCCAGCAGGAACGCGCTGGTCACGTCATCGACATAGGTCAGGTCGCGCAACTGGCCGCCGCCCCACACCTCGAACGGCTCGCCCTCCAGCGTGCGGCGGATCCAGATGCCCAGGAAGGTCTGCCGAGCGTCGCGGATGCGCAGGCGGGGGCCGTAGCAGTTGGTCAGGCGCAGCGACACCACCGGCCGGCCGCGCACGCGATGCTCCAGCATCCAGTACTGCTCGCCGGCGAACTTCGAGACGCCGTTGGCGTCGGGCGGCGCCACCGGCTGGTTCTCATCCACCGGAAGCTTTTCCACGCGTCCGTAGAACTGGCGCGTCGATGCATGCACGACGGTGGTATCCGGCGCTGCCTCCCGCGCCGCCTGGATCAGCCGCACCTGCGCCATGGCATTGACCGCGAGGTCCGCCAGTGGATCGGCCTGTCCGCCCATGTGGCTGGTTTGCGCCGCGAGGTTGAAGATCACCGACGCGCCCTCGCACAGCGGCCGCAGGTCGATCTCGCGGATGTCGCCGCGTACGAACTCGACCTCGGCGCCGGCAAGGTTGTGCGGATTGGCGCCGCCACCGAACAGGTAGCCGTCCAGCGCCACCACGCGGGCCCCGCGCGCCGCCAATGCGTGACACAGGTTGGAGCCGAGGAACCCGGCCCCTCCCGTGACGAAAACCCTGCGTCCTGACCAGTCCATGGCGTCTTCTCTCTAGCGCGGAGGCCCGTGACCGAGCCGATCACGACGCGCGAACCGCACGAACAAACAAAGGATTAACGCGCAATCGCCACAACCGGTGCCGATCCTGCTCCGAGGTAGTGCCACAACATGGCCAAATTACGAAAGCGATATGGCTTGCCGCCACAAACTTGCCCGGCGCCCGGCCAACAGGCCAAGCACCCAGAACGCGCCGGCCGTCAGCACCACCGCCGGCCCCGCCGGGATGTCGGCATGGAACGACAGCACCAGTCCGCCTATCGAGGAGGCGCAGGCGATGAGCACCGCCACCCGCACGTGCCCAGCCAGCGAATCGGACCAATGCCGAGCGGCGATCGCCGGCAACATCATCAAGCCAACCGACATCAGCGTCCCCAGCGCGACGAATCCCGACACCACGCACAGCGCCACTAGCGCCAGGAACAGCAGGTGCCACAAGGCGCCGAGAGGCGTCGTCGCCGCGGTGAAGCCAGGATCGAGGCATTCCAGCACCAGCGGCCGCCAGATCAACGCCATGGTCGGCAGTGTCAGCGTCGCCACCCCGGCCATGCCCAATAATGCCTGCCGATCGACCGCCAACACATTGCCGAACAGGATATGCGTCAGATCCACGCTGCGCTGCGTGGATATCAGCGCGACCCCGGCCGCCAGCGCGATGAGGTACATGCCGGCAAGCTGGCTGTCTTCCCGTCCGCCGGTGCGCCGCGCCAGCCACCCGGCCAGGACCGCAACCGCCAGCGCGGCGATGAGGCCGCCCAGCCCCATCGCCCAAACCGAGAGCCCAGCCAGGATCGCGCCTAGCGCGAGCCCCGGCAGCACGCCGTGCTGCAGCACGTCGCTCATCAGGCTCATGCGCCGGAGTACCAGGAACACGCCGAGCGGCGGCGCGGCGACCGACAGGGCCAGGCATCCGGCCAGGGCGCGCCGCATGAATCCCAGGGCAAAGGGGTCCGTTAGCGCCGCGAGCATCAGGCCGCCTGCAGCGCCCTGGGCCGGTTCCACACTCCCGTCTGCCCGTCGAGCAGCAGGGTCTGCGGGAAATGCCGACGCACCAGCTCCTGGTCGTGCAGCACTGCAATCACGGTGCGGCCCTGGCGGTGCCAGTCCTCGATCACCGAGAGCAGCAGCCGCGTCGTCGCCGCATCCACTGCCGTGAACGGCTCATCCAGCAGGACCAATGAGGCGTCCTGCACGATGGTACGGGCGAACAGCACCCGTTGGAACTGCCCGGCCGACAGCGCCTGGATCGGCCGGTCCCCGGCATCCGCCAGCCCGACCCGCTGCAGTGCCGCCGCGGTCGCCGCCCGCGCGCGCCCATCCACGGCCCGGAACGGTCCGAGCCGGGGCGCGCCCAGCGCCACGACATCGCGGCAGGTGATCGGGAAGCTGCGGTCGAGATGGCTGCCCTGCGGCAGCAGCGCAATCGCTGATTGCCGGAGCCCGCCACGGTCGATCCGCCCGTCTGCGAGCGGATGCAGCCCAGCGATCGCACGCAGCAGGGTCGTCTTGCCCGCCCCGTTGGCGCCGATCACCGCGGTCAGGCTGCTCGGCTCGAACCGGCCCGACAGCCCGGACACGATGACGCGCGCGCCATGGCGCAGTTCGACGTTTTGCAGAACGATCGGCGTCATGACGCCCACACCACCGCCGCCCAGACCCCGGCCAGGATCGCAGCCGCAAGAAGCAGACGGGAGACGACGCCGGCAGTGGGCGAAAGGGGATCGAGCATAGGTTATAGTATAACATTGCCATGGGTTGGAGGGAAGCCTGGGCCGGCTTAAACAACCCGGCGATGAACCAGACCGACTCCGAATTCCAGATGCGGCGCACGCTTTGGCGGCACCGTGCCGTGGCCACAGGCCTTCTCGTGCTGATGGCCATCCTGATGGGCATCAGCTACGCCCTGCCGGCGAGTTGGTGGAACGGCCTGCTGCAGGCCGCCGCCAGGGCCGGGTTCGTCGGCGGCATCGCCGACTGGTTCGCCGTCACCGCCCTGTTCCGCCACCCTCTGGGCATACCAATCCCGCACACCGCCATCATCCCCAACCAGCGCCAGCGACTCGGCGCCGCGCTGGGCCGCTTCGTTGCCAACCACGTGTTCACCGGCGCCGAGGTCGCCTCGGTCCTGCGTGAGCTCGACCTGCCTGGCATCCTGCACCGCTTCCTCGCCGACCCGATCGCGGCCCGTCCGGCTGCGGTGGCGCTGGCCGGCAGCCTGCCCCGGCTGCTCGCCTCGGTCGAGGATGGGCGGGCGCGCCGCGTGCTCGCCCGCATCGTGCCCCGCATCGTCGGCGGCCAAGCCAGCAGCCTGGTGGTCGCCCGCGCGCTGCACAACCTGGTCGAGGGCGGGCGCCACCAGGAGGTGTTCGGCTTCATCTTGGTGCAGTTGAAGGCCGCCATTGCGTCACGCGAGGCAGCGCTGCGCGCCGCCATCGAGGAACGCGTGCGCGAACAGGGCGGCCGCCTGGTCGGCTGGGCGCTGGGCGCCTCCATCGCCCGCCGCGTCCTCGCCCTGGTCAACGCCGAACTGGACAAGATGAGCCCCGACGGGTCCGAGCTGCGCGCCGCGTTCGACGAATGGGTTCGCCGCGAGATCGTCCGCATGGAAACCGACCCCGCCCGCGCCGCCGAGATCGGCGCTGCCCTCCGCCGCGTCGTCGCGCACGATACCGTGCAGGCCTGGATGTGGGATGTCTGGGCCCGCATCCGCGCCGGCGTGCAGGCGGATATCGAACGTCCGAACGGCCGCGCCATCGCCGCTATCGAAGGTGCGCTCGCCAACCTCGGCGAAGTGCTGGAAAACGATCCCGTTGTGCGCGAGCGTGTGCAGACCGCGGCCGAGGGCATCGTGCGCACGCTGCTGCCCGCCGCCCAGCTCCGCATTGCCGAGTTCATCGGCCGCGTGGTGGCCAATTGGGATACCGCAACCGTGGTGGACCGGCTGGAACTCCGGGTCGGGCGGGACTTGCAGTATATCCGCATGAACGGGACCATTGTCGGCTTCCTGATCGGTGGTCTGCTGTTCGCCGTGCTGGACACGCTGTTCGGGCATGCCACTTTTTGAGCCTTTGGAATGAGGGTGCCTGCATGCTGCGGCTATCTGTGCTGGACCAATCGACCATCGTCACCGGGCGGCCGCAGGACGCGTCGATCCGCGAAAGCATCGCTCTCGCGCAATATTGCGAGTCACTCGGCTACAGTCGCTACTGGTGTGCCGAGCACCACAATTCCGACAGCCAGGCGGGGACCGCACCGGAAATCCTGGTGGCGGCGATCGCCGCCACCACGCGGCACATCCGCGTCGGCTCGGCCGGGGTGATGCTGCCGCACTATTCCGCGCTCAAGGTCGCCGAACAGTTCCGCGTCCTCGATGCCATCGCGCCGGGCCGCATCGATCTTGGCCTGGGGCGCGCGCCCGGGTCGGACGGGATGACCGCGTATGCGCTGAACCCGCGCGCCGAAGCCGCCGCGGAACAGTTTCCGGCGGCGGTGCGCGACCTGCTCGCCTGGGTGGCCGGCGAGAAGCTGGTGGAAGGCCACCCATTTCGCGATATCCGCGCCATGCCGCAGCGCGCCACGGCGCCC
>DASQVN010000309.1:0-6789 GCA_035640755.1 Rhodopila sp. | reverse complement strand
GGCTTCACCCCGTCGGTCTTGGTCAGGACGATTTGAAAGGTCACGGCCGCGCGATCCAGCAATTCCATCACCTCGCGGTCGGCCTGCTTCAGCTCGATCCGGGAATCGAGCAGCAGCACGACCCGCCGCAGCGATGGCCGGCCCCGAAGATAGTCGAGCATCAGCCCCTGCCAGTCGGCCTTGATGTCCCTCGATGCACGAGCATAGCCATAGCCAGGCATATCAACCAGCGTGAGGCGTCCGCCGAGGTCAAAGAAGTTCAACTGGCGCGTGCGGCCGGGCTCAGCCGAGACCCGGGCCAAAGCCTTGCGGCCGGTCAGCGCATTCAGCAGCGACGACTTGCCGACGTTCGACCGTCCGGCGAAGGCGACTTCCGGCAGGCCGATCGGCGGCAGCTGGTCCAGCCGCTGGGCCGCATGGAAGAAGCGGCACTCCGCGGCGAACAGCAGGCGGCCGGTTTCCAGCGCCGCCTGCTGCTCCGGGGTGGGGGCCTGCGTGCTCAGGTTCTCGCCAGCGACGGCTTGGCGAGGCGGGTGCGGCGCTGGATCAGCCATTGCTGCGCAATCGAGAGGGTGTTGTTCCAGCTCCAGTAGATGATCAGCCCGGCCGGGAATTTGGCCATCATGAAGGTGAAGATGATCGGCATGAACTGGAACATCTTCGCCTGCACCGGGTCGGGCGGCGGCGGGTTCATCTTCTGCTGCGCCCACATCGTGAGGCCCATGATCAGCGGCCAGGCCCCCAGGTGCAGCAGCGGGAAATAGGCCGCCGGATCGAACGGGATCAGGCCGAACAGGTTGAATATGTTGGTCGGATCAACCTGCGACAGATCGCGGATCCAGCCAAAGAACGGCGCCTGCCGCATCTCGATGGTGACGAAGATCACCTTGTACAACGAGAAGAACACCGGGATCTGCACGATCATCGGCAGGCAGCCCGAGGCCGGGTTCACCTTCTCGGCCCGGTACAGCCCCATCATCTCCTGCTGCATCTTCTGCGGGTCGTCCTTGAACCGCTCCCGTATCGCGGTCATCTTCGGCGCCAGCAGCTTCATCTTGCTCATCGAGCGGTAGGAGTAGTTGGCGAGCGGGAAGAACAGTCCCTTCACGAACACCGTGAAGATCATGATCGCCACGCCGAAATTGCCGACCAGGTGGTTCAGCCAGTCGAGCGCGAGGAAGATCGGCCGGGTCAGGAACCAGAACCAGCCCCAGTCCACCGCATAGTCGAACATCGGGATGTGCAGGCTGGATTCGTAGTCCTGCAGCAGGGAGACGACCTTCGCCCCGGCGAACATGTGCGAAACGGTCGTGATATCGCCGTTGCCAGGCGCGGCCAACGGCTCGGTCGAGACGTAATCGACCTGATAATGGTCGCCGTTCTCCTCCAGGTGGCGGAAGTTCACCTTCGACGCGATGCCCTGATTGGGGATCATCGATACCAGCCAGTACTTGTCGGTGATGCCGGCCCAGCCGCCGGTGCTGGTGCCGTCATAGGCCAGCCCCTCGTGCTTCTTCGCTTCCGACTTCGCGCTGGAGAAGCTGGTCTCCTGCAGCGTGTGGTCCACGACGCCCAGCAGGCCCTCAAACAGCACGTAGTATCCGGCAACCTCGGGCTCCGAGTCGCGGCGGATGCGCGACCAGGGGAACAGCTTCACCGGCTGGCCGGTCGCGTTGCGCACCGTCTGGCTGACGGTGAACATGTAGTTGTCGTCGATCGCCAGGCCGATCTGGAACGTCAGGCCCTCGCCGTTGTCCCAGGTGAGCTGCACCGGCTTGCCGGGCGCCAGCGTGTCGGCCGACGCCTTCCAGACCGTGTCGTTGTCCGGCAGCTTCACCGTCGCCCCGGCCGGGGCGGTCCAGCCATACTGCGCATAGTACGGGTGCGCCTCCGACCGCGGCTCCAGCAGCCGCACCAATGGCGAATTCGGCGCGATCGTCTCGTGGTAGTCCTTCAGCACAAGGTCATCGATCCGCCCGCCCAGCAGGCTGATCGAGCCTTCGACACGCGGCGCATCGATCCGCACGCGCGGCACGTTGCGCGGCACCGCTTCGGGCTGGGCAGCCGCATGTTCGCCCGGCGCCCCCTCACGCGGTGTGGTTACGGGGGACTGGCTCGTCTGTTGAGCGGTCTGTACGGCGTTCTGGCGCGGCGGCTGCGCGATATGCGGGGCGACCAGCCATTGGAAACCCAGCAGGATCGCCAGCGAGATCGCGATCGCCAGAACAAGGCGTTTCTGATCCATCAATGTCCCATTTGGCGGTCGGTCCCGGGCACGGGATCGACGCCACCTTCATGCCAAGGATTGCAGCGGAGGATGCGCTTCGCCGCCAGGGCCGAACCGCGCGCGGCGCCGTGCACGCGCAGGGCCTCCACAGCATATTCGCTGCACGACGGCCAGAACCGGCAATGCGCGCCGATCAGCGGCCGCACCGTCCATTGATACACGCGCACAGCGCCGATCCCGACCCGAGCCCCCAACGTCACGGCATCCGCCGTCATGATACCCCGGTCCTTTCCAGGGCACGCCTGATATCGGATTGCAGGGCGATGAAATTGCGTTTGAGTGTGCTGTCGCGCCCGATCAGCACCAGATCGACCCCGGCGAGAGGCTGTTCGCGCCAGGACGGGTCGCTCAGGACCAGCCGCACGGCTTCCTTCAGCCGGCGGCGGGATCGGTTGCGGACCACGGCATTGCCGATCTTCTTCGTCACGGTAAAGCCGAGGCGGACCGGCTGGTCGTCATGCCGGGAAAGCGCCTGCAGGACCACACCGCCCACCGCTGCCTTGCGCCCCGACTTCGCGGCTTCCAGGAACTGTGCCCGTCGCTTCAGACGCCCCGGCTTGGCGGTCTCGCCCCGCTTGGCGACTTTGATGGTCTTGGCTGGCATGATCAGCACACCAGCTCATGTGTCTCAGGCTGACAGGCGCTTGCGGCCCTTGGCGCGCCGACTGGCCAGCACCCTGCGGCCGCCCACCGTCTCCATCCGGGCGCGAAAGCCGTGCCGGCGCTTGCGGACGAGCTTCGACGGTTGATAGGTGCGCTTCACGTCTGTTCTCCTGAAACCACACGCCCGCTCACGCAGGCGCCTTGGGGCTGAAAACGGGGCAAACGCGGGTGCGCCGCCCCAGGTGGCGTCCCCATGCGGCGTCCCGTCAAGAGCGCCGCTGTATAGGGGGGTGATGGCGGAACGTCAACGGCATCCGGCGGCGTGCTCGTGCTCCCATCCGCGACGCCCACCCGTCCTCACACCGGCGCAGCGTCCGGCCAGAACCGCACGCCCGAACGGGCCCGTCCGCCACCCAGGGCAACCGCCGTACCATCGGCCCGCCAGCAGGCAGCGCCTTCCAGCGTGCCGTCCTCATGGAACCCGATGCAGCTCATCCCGCCGGCCACGCTGGGTAGAAGCTGCACGTTGTGCCCCAGGCCGCGCAGGCTGCGCACCAGCCGGTCGGAGAAGGCGTTTTCCAGCTCCAGCACCGGCCCCTCGGTCCAGACGCGCGGCGCCTCCACCGCCTCCTGCGGCGTCATGCCGTGGTCGATCAGGTTCAGCAGCGCCTGCATCACGCTCGGGAAGATCCGCTTGCCGCCCGGCAGGCCCAGCGCGTAGCGGAGCCGCCCGTCCTTCAGCACCATTGTCGGCGCCATCGAGGTTGTGACCCGTTTGCCCGGTGCGATCGACAATGCGTGGCCCGGACGGGGATCGAAGGTCGCCATGTAGTTGTTCGGGATCATCCCCGTGCCCGGCACCATGAACCGGGCGCCGAACGTGCTGTTGATCGTCTGCGTCGCCGCGACGACGTTCCCCGTTCCGTCCGCCACGGTCAGGTGCGTGGTGTGCGGGCTGCCGGCGGGACCCACACCGGCGCCCCATTCCTGCGCACGGTCCATCGTGATCCGTGCCTGGCGTTCCGCGGCATAGGCTTTCGACGTCAGCCGCCCCACCGGGACCTCGACGAAGTCCGGATCGCCGGTCGATGCCGCCCGGTCGGCAAAGGCGATCTTCAGCACCTCGGCCAGCAGGTGCACGTTTTCCGGCGAACCGAAGCCAAGGCCGCCTATGTCGTAATGCTCCAGGATGTTCATCATCTGCGCCATGTGCACTCCGGCGGCTGAAGGCGGCGGCAGGGCCACGATCTCCCATCCCCGGTAGGCATTGCGCAGCGGCTCGCGCTGCCGAGTGCGGTAGGACGTCAGGTCGTCGTGCGACACGAACCCCTCCCGCTCCTGCATGCAGCGGACCAGGGCCTCACCGAGGGGGCCACCATGCAGCGCGTCCTCGCCGTCGCGGGCGATCAGGCGCAGGGATTGCGCGTAATCGCCCATCACCAGCCGATCTCCCGCCCGCAGCCTCCGGCCATCCGGCAGCAGCAGCGCCGCTATCGCCGGATCCCGCGCGAGGTCGGCCGCCGCGTCACCGATGCAGTCGGACAGGTACGGGGTGACAATGAAGCCGCGTTCGGCATGGCGGATCGCCGGACCAATAACATCGTCGAGGCTGAATGTGCCGAACCGGCGCAGCGCCTCGCACCAGCCCTTCAGTGCGCCAGGTGCGGCGACGGCCTTTGCGCCGACGGCATTCTCGCGACCGATCGTCTCGTACACCTCGGGTGCTGCGTCGGGGACCGGGCGGAACATGGTCGGGCTGCCGGCCAGCGGCACACGGCTCATGGCATCGATGACCGTGTGCGTGCCGTCGCCCAGTCTGTCGCCTAGTCTGATGTGCGCCATGCCGCCGCCAACGATGCCGACCATCATGGGCTCCACCACCGTCAGGGTGAACAGGGCCGCAACCGCCGCATCGACCGCATTGCCGCCGGCCGCCAGCACCTCGGCTCCCGCGGCCGAGGCGAGCGGATGGTTGGTCACCACCATGCCGGCACTGCCCAGGGCTGGCCGCTTCTCGCAGCGGAAGGTCGTGACAGCGCGTTCGCGCCAGGTGCCGCTCATGCCGGCCATTCCCCCTACGGTTATCGAACATAGGCTGGCATGCGTCGCCAAGCGCGGCAACGCCGAGGCGCCGCCAGGGGGATCAGCCTATCAGGAATTCAAGGAATTTTTGGAGGTCCGGGCCGGAATCGAACCGGCATACAAGGATTTGCAGTCCTCTGCATCACCACTCTGCCACCGGACCCCCGGGTGTCAGGCCTCCGTATATGGTTCGCACCGCCCGCCAGGGTCAAGTACCGTATCCGCCCTCAGCGCGGGTCCTGCGGATGCGTGCCTCCAGGGCGGAACCCCGGCTCAGCCGACCGGCGGATCCTCCTGCCGGAACGGCGACTCCTCTGCCAGTGCCGCCAGCTCGCGCTCGATCGCCGGACGCTCCTCCCGCAGGAAGGCGTCCACCGCCCGCCGCAGCCCGGGATGCGTGATCCAGTGCGCCGAATAGGTGTGCGTCGGCATGTAGCCGCGCTGGATCTTGTGCCGACCCTGTGCGCCGGCCTCGACCCGCTTCAATCCGTGCGCGATCGCCCAGTCGATGGCGCGGTAGTAGCACAGCTCGAAATGCAGGAACGGCCAGTCACCGCGGCAGCCCCAGTTGCGCCCGTACAGCGCGTCGGAACCCGCCAGATTGAGCGCCCCTGCCACCGGCTTGCCCCCATTTTCGGCATACATCAGCACGACCTTGCGGCCGAGACGCTGGCCGACGAGCGAGAAGAAGGAGCGAGTCAGGTAGGCGGACCCCCATTTGCGGTCCACGGTGGCGCGATAGAAGCGGTAGAACGCATCCCAGTGCGCCTCGGTGATGTCGGCGCCCGACAACGAATGGAACGTCAGGCCGGCGGCGTTGGCGTCGCGCCGCTCCCGCCGCAGGACCTTGCGCTTGCGCGACGACAGCGCGGCCAGGAAATCGTCGAAGCTGCGGTAGCCCTCGTTTTCCCAGTGGAACTGCATGCCGATGCGCTGCAGCCAGCCGGCATCACCGAGCCCTTGCCATTCCTCGCGGGTGCAGAAGGTGACGTGAACCGATGACAGGCCGTGGCTGTCGCAGGCCTGCTCCAGCGCGTTCGCCATGGCCGCGGCCGGCACGCCGGCGCCTGGCCGCCGCAGCAGCCTCGGGCCGGGAACGGGGCTGAACGGCACGGCGCACTGCAGCTTGGGGTAATAGCTGCCGCCGGCGCGCTCCAGCGCGTTGGCCCAGCCGTGGTCGAACACATACTCGCCGTAGCTGTGCGACTTGGCATACAGCGGGGCCACGGCGACCACGCGTCCATCCTCGGTCCGCAACACGGCGTGCTGCGGCAGCCACCCGGTGCGGGCGCTGGCCGAACCGCTGTCTTCCAGCGCGCTCAGGAAGGCGTGGCTGACGAACGGGTTGTCGTCGCCCGCGCAGGCATCCCAGTCGGCCTGGTCAATCTCTGCGATCCGCGCATGCAGCGTCAGGGTCAGCGTGGCCATTCCGTCGGGCATGCGCTCTCCTACTCGATCTCGAACAGGCCTTCGACTTCCACCGCCGCGTCGGCCGGCAGCGACGGCACGCCGATGGTCGTGCGGGCATGGCGGCCGGCCTCGCCGAACACCGCGACGGCCAGATCGGACGCGCCGTTCATGACCTGCGCGTGCTGGGTGAACTCCGACGGCGCAGCGATGAACCCGCCCAACCGCACGACGCGCTTCACCCGGTCGAGATCGCCGCCGCAGGCTGCCTTGAGGTGCACCAGCACGTTGACGAAACACAGGCGCGCGGCCTCGCGCCCCTGATCGAGGGACACGCCCCAGCTCACCTTGCCGGTGATCGCGACGCTGCCGTCAACCGCCGGCACCTGGCCGGATACGTAGACGAGCTT
>DASQVN010000308.1:0-7004 GCA_035640755.1 Rhodopila sp. | reverse complement strand
CTGCAGGTTCACGTCCAACGAGACCAGGGAGACGTTCGGCGTCGGCACCCGGATCGCCGTGCCGTCCAGCTTGCCCTTCAGTTCAGGCAGCACGAGCCCCACCGCGCGCGCCGCACCGGTCGAGGTCGGGATCGCCGAGACTGCGGCCGCGCGGGCGCGGTGCAGGTCCTTGTGCAGCGTATCAACGGTGTTCTGGTCGCCCGTGTAGGCATGGATCGTCACCATGTAGCCGCGCAGGATGCCGAACCGCTCATGCAGCACCTTCGCCATCGGCGCGAGGCAGTTGGTGGTGCATGATGCGTTGGATACGACCGTCATGTCCTTGGTCAGCGTGTTCTGGTTGACGCCGTAGACGATGGTCGCATCGACCTCATCCGCCGGGGCCGAGATCAGCACCTTGCGCGCGCCCGCCTGCAGAAGCGCCGAGGCCTTGCTCTTGCTGGTGAAGATGCCGGTGCATTCCAGCGCCACGTCCACGCCCTTGTACGGCACCTTGGTCGGGTCACGCTCCGCCGTGACCTTCAGCGGGCCATAGACCTTGCCGTTGTGGCGGATGGTGATGGTATCGCCGGAGACCTCGATCTGGCCGGGGAAGCGGCCGTGCACGCTGTCATAGGCAAAGAGGTGGGCGTTCGCCTCGACGCTGCCCAGATCGTTGATCGCGACCGGAACCACATCGTCCCGGCCGCTTTCGACGATGGCGCGGAGCACCAGGCGCCCGATCCTGCCGAAACCGTTGATTGCGACCTTCACGGCCATGTCCGCTTCCTTTCCGCTGTATCCGCCACAGGCAACACGGTCGTTAGCCCCAGTCCATGAGGGAAATCAATGTCGGCCGTCTCGTCATGGTCAATAGCTGAACCGTGGTCCTACCCAAGCTTTGCCTTCACCGCGTTGACGATGGCTTCGGGCGTGAGGCCGAAATACGAATACAAATCCGTGTAATTCGCCGACGCACCGAAGCCGTGCATGCCGATGAATGTGCCGTCAGGGCCGAGCCACTGCACCCAGCCGAACGAGCCGGCGGCCTCGATGCCGATGCGCGGGGCACCGCCCAGCACCTGCTCACGGTACGCCGGGTCCTGCTGGGCGAACAACTCCCAGCAGGGCAGGGAGACCACGGCGACGGCAATTCCCTCGGCCGCCAGCTTCTCCCGCGCCGCCATGGCGATCGACACCTCGGAGCCGGTGGCGATCACGGTTGCCTGGCGCGGCCCCTCGGCCTCGGCCAGCACGTAGCCGCCCCGGGCGCAGCGGTTTTCACCGGTATCGGTGCGCCATTCGGGCAGTGCCTGGCGCGACAGGACGAGCAGGCTGGGACCGTCCTGGCGGCGCAGCGACAGTTCCCAGCACTCGGCGGTTTCCATTGTGTCGGCCGGGCGGAAGACATGCACGTTCGGCATCGCCCGGACGCTGGCCAGATGCTCGATCGGCTGGTGCGTCGGTCCGTCCTCGCCCAGGCCGATCGAATCATGGGTCATCACATACACCACACGCTGGCGCATGATCGCGCACATGCGCAGCGCCGGGCGCAGATAGTCGGTGAAGACGAAGAACGTGCCGATATACGGGATGATGCCGCCATGCAGCGCGAGCCCGTTGGCCGCAGCCGCCATACCATGCTCGCGGACCCCAAAATGGATATAGCGGCCGCCGTAGTTGCCGGCCGTGATCGAGGTCATGCCCTTCACCAGCGTCAGGTTCGACCCGGTCAGGTCGGCCGACCCGCCGATCAGCTCGGGGATCGCCGGCACCAGGTGTTCCAGGCATTTCTGGCTGGAGGCGCGGCTCGCCAGTTTCGGTTTGGTTTCCGCAATCTCCTGCTTCAACGCCGCCACGACTTCATGGAAGTTGTCGGGCAGGCGGCCGGCGATCACCCGTTCGAACTCGTCGCGCTGGTTGTGGCGGGCGAGGCGCTTCAGCCAGGACCGCCGTGCCGTCGCACCGCGGCTGCCGACGGCATGCCAGCGTTCCTTGAGGTCCTCGGGGGTGGTGAAGGGCGGCTCATGCCAGCCCAGCAGCTGCTTCGCACCCGCGGCCTCCTTCGGGCCGAGCGCCGAACCGTGCACGGCATGCGTACCCGCCTTGGTCGGCGCCCCCAGGCCGATCACCGTGCTGCACGCAATCAGCGTCGGCTTCTTCGAGCGCATGGCGAAGGACAGCGCGGCGTGGATCTGTGCCGGGTCGTGCCCATCGATCCGCTTGGTCGCCCAGCCGTACGCCTGGAACCGCTTCGCCACGTCGTCGGAGTAGGCAAGCGCGGTGTCGCCGTCGATCGAAACGTGGTTGTCGTCATACATGACGGTCAGCTTGTTCAGGCACAGATGCCCGGCCAGCGCCGCAGCCTCGTGGCTGATGCCCTCCATCAGGTCGCCGTCGGAGGCGATCACCCACGTGCGGTGATCCACCAGCGACTTGCCGAAGCGCGCGGCCATATTGCGTTCCGCGATGGCCATGCCGACGGCGGTGGAGATGCCCTGGCCCAGCGGACCCGTCGTCGTCTCGATGGCCGGATGCTCGCTGTGCTCCGGATGGCCCGCGGCGGGGGAGTGCAACTGGCGGAAGTTGCGGATGTCGTCGATCGTCAGCCCTTCATAGCCGGTGAGGTAGATCAATGCATACAGCAGCATTGATCCGTGACCGGCGGAGAGGACGAAGCGGTCGCGGTCGGGCCAGTGCGGATCCGCGGCATCGAACTTGAGGAAGCGGGTCCACAGCGCCGTCGCCACATCCGCCATGCCCATCGGCAGGCCGGGATGGCCGGAGTTCGCTTTCTCGGTTGCGTCGATCGCCAGCGCCCGGATCGCGTCGGCCATTCGGCGCGCCGGCGTCACTGGGCGGGCCAGGATTTCGGCCTGGCGAATCAAGGCAGGATTGTCGGTCGTCAGTTCGGCTGCGTCGGCCATGAGAACTCCCCGAACAGGCTAGTGTGGTGGTTCCGAAGTCCGCCACATCGTGGATCAACTGCCGTGGCGGACTGTTGCCACCAATCAGGCCAGCGGACCGAGGGCCGCGGCGATGCCGAAATCACCCGGCAAGGCGCCGCGCGGAAATAGTCGCGTCACGTGCCCCATCTTGCGACCGGGCAGCGCGGCGTCCTTACCATACAGATGTGGGATCAATCCAGCCGTCGCCAGGGCGGCCGGCCATAGCGCCAGCCCCTCCGGCCCGATCAGGTTCTTCATCACCGCGTCGGAGTGGCGGGAAGCCGGCGGCAACGGCAGGCCGGTGATGGCGCGGATATGCATCTCGAACTGGCTGGCCGGGCACGCGTCGATCGTCCAATGGCCCGAGTTGTGCGGCCGCGGCGCAATCTCGTTCACCAGCACCGTGCCGGTCCTGTCGACGAACATCTCCACCGCCAGCACGCCGATCAGGTCGAGCGCAGCGGCAACCCGCCGCGCGATGTCCTGGGCCGCGTCGCCGGTCGCTGCGGGGATGCGCGCCGGCGCCAGGGTCAGGTCGAGGATATGCGCGCGGTGGCGGTTCTCGACCGTATCGAACGCGGACACCGCGCCATCGGCACCGCGCGCCAGCACGACGCTGATCTCCTGCGCAAAGTCGACAAAACCCTCCAGCACCAGCGGCTTGGGGTTCAGCCGCTCATAGGCCGGTGCGAGGTCATCCTGGGTGCGCAGCGTGGCCTGGCCCTTGCCGTCATAGCCGAGCCGGGTTGTCTTCAGCACCGCAGGCAGGCCGATCCGGCGCACCGCGTCCTGCAATTCGGCCAGCGAGCCGATCGGCGCCCAGGGCGCCGTCGCCGCGCCGGCACGGTTCAGGAAGGTCTTTTCCTCCACACGGTCCTGGCTGATGCGCAGCACCGACGGCGCCGGCCGAACCGGACGCAGCGAGGCGAGCAGGTCCAGCCCCTCGGCATTGATGTTCTCGAACTCGAAGCTGATGACATCCACGCTCTGCGCGAAGCTGCGCAGGGTGACCGGGTCGGTGTAGTTGCTGACGGTCACAGCATGCGACACCTGCGCGGCGGGGCTGTCGGTCTCGCGCGTCAGAATGTGGCAGCGGTAGCCGAGGCGCGCGGCGGCAAGGGCCGACATGCGGCCAAGCTGGCCGCCGCCGACAAGGCCGATGGTGGCGTTCGGGGGCAACGGGAAGGTCGTCATGCGTCGTCGATGGGGCTTTCCGCGACATTGGCAGTCTGCTCGGCCCGCAGCACATCCAGACGGTCGGCCAGCTTTGGATCATGGATCGCCAGCACCGCCAGCGCCAGCAACCCCGCATTCACCGCGCCCGCTCGGCCGATCGCCAGCGTGCCGACCGGGACGCCGGCCGGCATCTGGACAATGGAGAGCAGACTGTCCATCCCCTTCAGGGCATGTGATTCCACAGGCACACCGAAAACCGGCAACGGCGTCCAGGCGGCACACATTCCCGGTAGGTGCGCCGCACCACCGGCCCCGGCGATGATCACCTTCAACCCACGGTCGCGTGCCGTCCGCGCATAGTCCCGCAACCTCTCAGGCGTGCGGTGGGCCGAGACGAGCCGCGTCTCATACGATACGCCGGCGCGCTCCAGAATCTCGGCAGCGTGGCGCAGGGTAGGCCAGTCGGATTGACTGCCCATGATGATCCCGACGACGGGCGGCGGCTGCATCAGGCAATACTGTCCGGTATCAAGCGGCTTTCCAGCCAAGCGATCTCATCGCGCAGCATCAGCTTGCGCTTCTTCAGGCGTTGAAGGTGTAGCTGATCGGAAGCGCCCTGGTCGGCGAGGCGCGCGATAACGGTATCCAGATCCCGGTGCTCGCTGCGCAGGCCGTGCAGTTTGCGCAGCAATGAGTCCCTATCGCTCAGCATGGCTGCAACCTAAGGTATTCACAACCCACTGACCTAAACTTGGCAAGTTGCATCTGGCCAGATCGATGGCAACGGCATTACAGTGCGGTGCCGCGGCCGCCGGAGCGGCCGCCGGCATCCACCCGTTATAACACGGAGGTACCCAGTCCATGAGCCTGAATACCCGTCTAGACGCGCTAAAGGAACGGCATGCTTCCCTCGAAAGCCGCATTTTCGAGGAAGACTCGCGCCCGCGTCCGGATTCGGAGACCCTCATGCGACTTAAGATCGAGAAGTTGCACCTGAAGGAGGAAATGGAACGCCTGAAGGCCCAGGTCAACTGATCATCTACAAACCGTCTCAAACCCGTCCCGCCGGTCAGGCAGCCTCATCCGCCTCCGGCGGCGGCGGAGCCGGCACCGTCCGCCCCTCCCGCTCCAGCCGCTCATTTGCCTGAGCGATCGCCGCATTCAGATCGGTCTGGCTGCACAGGCCAAGAATGACCGGATCACGCGGCTTGATGTTGGCACTGTTCCAATGCGTCCGCTCCCGCACCTTCTGGATGGTGTCCTTGGTGGTACCCAGCAGCTTGCTGACCTGCGCCTCCGACAGCTGCGGATAGTTGCGCAGCAGGAAGGCAATCGCGTCCGGCCGGTCATTGCGCTTGGCCACCGGGGTGTAGCGGGCACCGCGCAGCCGCTTCGGCACCGGCAGCGCGTTGGGGGCGAGCTTCAGGCGTTTGTTCGGGTCGGCCTCACACTCGCGGATGCTTTCCAGCGTGGTCTGGCCGTTCGCGACCGGGTCGTAGCCGACAATTCCCTGCGCCACCTCGCCATCCGCGATGGCCTGCACTTCCAACGGATGCATGCCGCAGAATTCCGCGATCTGCGTGAACGTCAGCGCGGTCTTCTCGATCAGCCATACGGCGGTCGCCTTTGGCATCAGGGGCAGGGTCATGGTACTTCACACTCTCAGGATTACCGGTGGCATCGGGCTGGTTCGGCGACGTTGCCGATGCGGTTCAACGTGAACAACGGATCTCAGCCCCGCGGCCAGGGGCCGGATATGACAGGGCATTTCATAATGGGTCAAGCGTTGCTGCCCATTTTATGATGAAGACGTGTGCATGTCTGGAATGCCGCCTCCGTGCGTGAGAAAGAGCGGTGAGATGAAAGGGAAAGTATGACCATGGTCCAGGAAGATGATGACCGCCCACTGCGCCGCCGCCGGCTGGAGCCGCTGCTGCTCGACAGCCTGGGCGTCGAGGAAATGCGCAGCTACATCGATGAGCTGAAAGCCGAGATCGCGCGGGTCGAGGCCGATATCGCGCGCAAACAGGGCCATCGGTCGGCGGCCGATGCCTTCTTCCGCCGCCCATCTGGCTGAACGCCCGCTGACTGAACGCCGGGAGCGTCCGAACGCTCGAACTGCGCAGCGCCAAACAGAACAGGGACCGGTTGCCCGGTCCCCGCCGTCAAAGGGTTGACCGGTCAGACTTATGCAGCCTGCACCGGTCGTTCCGCATCATTGGCACCGGCGCCGCCCTCGATTGCCGTCAGCGCACTGGTCGTGATAGCGATCTTCCGGGGCTTCAGCGCCTCCGGCACAACGCGCTTCAGGCCGACATGCAGCAGGCCGTTCTGGAGGTCGGCATCCTCCACCACGATATGGTCTGCCAGCACGAACCGGCGCTCAAACGCGCGGCCGGCGATGCCGCGATAGAGAACCTCAGACTTGGAGCCTTCATTGGACACCCGTCCGGACACAACGAGCGTGTTGTCCTTGACGGTGATGTCCAGATCCTCGGGCCGGAAGCCCGCAACCGCCATGGTCAGGCGGTAAGTGTCTTCGCCCGTCTTTTCGATGTTGTACGGGGGATAGGACTGTGGGTCCCCCACCGATGCAGCAGTATCAACCAGTCTCGCAAGGCGGTCGAAGCCGATCGCGGTGCGGAAAAGCGGCGCGAAGTCAAACGATGTCATATCATAACCTCCTGATAAAGCAAGGCCATCCTACGAACCGCCCGCAAGGAGCCGGTTCTTGACGACGTCCAGGAACCCCTGAGGGCATTCCCGACGCATCCCTAGTTGGGAAGGATTCCCTCCGCCTTCAAGGCCTTGGGCGCCGGGCCCGAGCGCGCGATCGGTGGAGGCGGCCCCGTCGGAAACCGTGAATCGCGCGCGCAAATATCAGCGCGCGATCGGTGGAGG
>DASQVN010000307.1:0-4054 GCA_035640755.1 Rhodopila sp. | reverse complement strand
TTTTCCTTCGGAGGAAAGCCATGAACGAGGCCGAGATTCTTGTGAGCGGTGCGACCGGACGGACCGGAGGTGCCGGTATCCGACGAACTGCTCAAGATGGGCGGACGCGTGCGGGCTTATGTGCGCTCAGATGACGAACGGGCGGCCGCCCTGAGGCAGCGCGGAATCGATATCGCCGTCGGGGATTTCACCGACATCAATAACATCCGTGCAGCCATGGAAGGAATCCGATCGGCTTATTTTCTTCATCCGATCGCACCGGGAATCATCGCGGCCGCCGCCTATTTCGCTCAGGCCGCGAAAGAGGCGGGCGTCATGGCGATCGTCAACATGTCGCAGATTTCGACGCGCCGGTAGTCGGCAAGCCATGCAGCACAGGATCACTGGCTTTCCGAGCGGGTCTTCGACTGGTCGGGTGTCCCGACGACCCATCTCGGCCCCACTTTCTTTGCCGATTGGCTCGTCTACCCGCACTTTGCCAAGGAGATCTGGGCCAAGAAGCAGATTGAATTCCCCTTTGGCGACGGGCGCCACGCGCCCATCGCCACCGATGATCAGGGGCGCGTCATCGCTCACGTCTTAGCTAGTCCGCAAGGCCACGGGGGCAAGACCTACACGCTCCATGGCCCGGTCGAGATGAGCCATACCGAGATCGCCGCCGCCATGAGCGACGTGCTTGGCGCCAGGATCGAATACGCGCCGACATCGATCGAAGTGTTCAAGGACAAGATGGAAAATCTTTAAGTTTCCTCCGTTTCTGGTGCAGCATCTGGTCGAAGTCGCCCAGAACTATCGTGAGGGCATCTTCTCTGGCACGAACGACAACGTCGAGAAGATCACCGGGACGCCCGCTCTTTCGGTGCCGGCTTTCATCGAAAAATACCGCAGCGCCTTGGCATGACGCATGCGCTCAGGGCTCGGGCAGTCAACAGAAATCGAGAGGTAAAGAGATGTTGCCGCTTAACCAGCCGCTTGGAATCGATCAATGCTACTGCTTCGCTGTGAGGAAGGCGAGCCGGCAGATCTCCCGCCTCTACGACAGTCATCTTGAGGCTTCGGGCCTGCGCGTCACGCAATTCCTCACGCTGGCGGCCTTACAAGAGGTAGGAAGTGCCCCGGTCAACGCCCTTGCTGAACGGCTCGATATCGAACGAACGGCTATGGGAAAGATGGTTGGCTTCCTAGAACGCGACGGCTTCGTCAAAATCAAGCCGTCACCCACGGACGGGCGAAGCCACCTTATCGAACTCACCAAAGAAGGACGGCGTCTACATCAAAAAGCGGCCCTTCTCTGGCGCGAAGCGCAGCGGCAATTCGAGCAATTGAATGGTGCCGAAAATGCTGCGGCGCTGCGGCAAGAACTGAGAGGAATGCTCGTCGGTGACGTGCCGATGCGTTCCTCCGAAGACTGAGCCTCCAGATGACTTGTGACCACGACGAGTAACGGTCGTGCGCCAAGCACTTCACCAGATGCAAGTCGGCGACATGGCGACGACTTCATCCGGCTGACCGCGAGGGAAACCGAATAAAGCAAACGAAAGGACAATCCTATGTCGAAAACATGATTCATCACAGGCGCCAGCAGCGGCTTCGGGCGCGAGCTGGCCGAGCTTCTGCTTCAGCGCGGAGACCGCGTTGCGGCGACGGTCCGCAAGCCCGACGCGCTGCAGGATCTTGCCGCGAAATACGGCGACAGTCTCTGGGTCGCCATCCTGGACGTCACAGACAGTGCGGCCGTGCGCAACGTTGTCGATCGCGCCTTCGCCGAGCTGCAACGGATCGACGTCGTCATCAGTAATGCCGGCTACGCCCTGTTGGGCGCAGCGGAAGAGGTCGGTGATGCCCAGATCGAGCGGCAGCTCGACACGAACCTGCTCGGTTCCATACAGGTCGCCCGCGCGGCGATCCCCCATCTGCGGCAGCAAGGGGGCGGGCGGATCATCCAGATTTCCTCCTCGAATGTCCAGGCCGTCTATCCGACAATGGGGGTCTACGCCGCCACCAAATGGGGCATCGAGGGTTTCTTCGAGGGCACGATTCCCGAGGTCGCGCCGTTCGGCATCGAGGTGACGCTGGTCGAGCCAGGCGCATCGCGCACGAATTTTGCCTCTTCGAGCGCGGATGCTGGGAAGATCCTCGACGTTTACGACCCGACTCCCGTCGGCGACTTCCGCCGCATGGTGGCGTCGGCCGGCCTTGCCATGTTCCCCGGAGATCCAAAGATTGCCTCGGCAATCATCGCATCGGCCGATCAAAGCCCGGCGCCGAAACGGCTAACGTTGGGTAGCGACGCCTATGCGCTCATCCATGCCGCTCTGACCGAACGGCTTGCGGACCTCGAAGCCCAGAAGGAGCTGGGGCATTCGACGGATGTAAACGCCTGACATCTATCGAGCCGAAATTGACGCACATGACCGGAACCAGTCATCAACGCGTTACCCCCTCTTCGAAGGAGCTACTATCATGTCAAGATAAGTACTGATTACAGGCGCCACCCGGGATACCGGCCGAGTCAGCATCCGGGAGGCAATCGCCCTCAGTCTCGACGAGCGCTCTGAAGCGCTCGCTGCGCAGGGTGCCGGGGTGGTTGTCGGCGACCTCAACTCGATCTGCGCCGCGCTGGAATGCGTCGAGGCGGCCTATTTCGTCTATCCCGTAGCTGTGTCGTACACCGTCCCAAGTGGACTCTCCGCGAGTGATATGTGCTCGAACGATCCGTCGCGGTACACCCCGAATCCGCCGTCGACGAAACCAACCCAAAGCGCACCGTCGCTTCCCGCTCGTATCGCACTGAGTTGTCTTTCACCGGTAGTCCACCTGCTGGAAATGGAGACGAGCGCCCGGGCATCCCAGAGATACAATCCTTTCTGCTCGTCCAGCAGCCAAACGCAACCTGAGGGCCCAGCTTCAATGGCCGTCACGGAACGCAGATCAGCGATGATGCGCTTCGGCTCCGCCCCGGTGTGTGCTTCGTCGATGGTGAACACGCCGCCAGGTGTCGCCGTCCAAACTTGACCTTGCTGCGCGCTTCACCACCGACACATTGAGTCCGCGTAATTGCGTCTCGACGCGCATATTGTGGATCCGGTTCAGGCCGGTCTGTGTGCCTACCCAAACGGTAACTCCAGTAACCTCCACAGCCGACACAGTGTCGCGGCTAAGACCGTCGCGCGCTGTCATGCGGGACATTTTCCCGAACCGGAACGCTGACAATCGGTTGTTTGTGCCGGGATCTTCGAACAGGCACTCCACAAAATCGTTGCCTAATTCCGTCTCTGATTGCGTAGCTTCACCACCTTTCCTCAGCAGCCCGAAGGTGGAGCGGCCGACCCAAAGAAATCCGCGCCTGTCGCGCAGTGCAACCCGGATGTCCTGATCGCGCGAGAGCTTGCGTGTGCCCAGCCAAGTCCTGCCATTCGCGCCATGGTTTAGGAACAAAGTTTCCGCACCCACCGTTACTCGGAGTACGTTGGTCGGAGACGTTCCGAACCTTGGCGTCATTGAAGCAGAATCGAGGGAAAACTCATCAGCACCGGAGGCCATTGGCGCATTGGAGAAGCAGATCGAAACTCGCATCGGAAACCGCGAGGAGATGCGATTGCTGAGGACACTCCACGGCGTGGGTCCAATTCTCGGAGCAACACTGTTATTGGAAATTGGCGAGATCGACCGCTTCTCATCGGCTGCCCGCTTGGCGAGCTATGCGGGATTAGTTCCCATCGTGCACGGTTCCGGCGGCAAGACATGGCAGGGACGAGTTCCCAAGAATGCGAACCTCTATCTAAAGTGGGCCTTCGTCGAAGCCGCCAACTGCATTGCCGCTCAACGGCGCAGACTGAAAGGAACCCATGTGGTGGAGTTGTATGAGCGGCTGAGCGCTGCAAAAGGACACGGTAAAGCGGCCGTAGCGGTCGCCCGCCACTTGGCCGAAGCCAGTTGGTGGGTACTGACCAAACGGCAACCCTATCGCGAAGCCGAATCAGGCTCGGATGTCTTCGTCCATGCACGGGTAAGCGCGGCGTATGGTTGGCCATCTTCGATACGCCTTTTTTTG
>DASQVN010000306.1:0-6787 GCA_035640755.1 Rhodopila sp. | reverse complement strand
GCCCGGATCACCGCCGTGTCGCCATGCGGCATGACAATGAGCCGCCCGCCCGCCGCGGCGACCTGCTTCACCTCGTCCGGCGCGATCACGGTGCCGGCGCCGATCAGCAGATCCGCCCCGAGGTCGTCGCGCAACAGGCGTATGCTCTCCAGCGGCCGGGGCGAGTTCAGCGGCACCTCGACAATCGCAAATCCCGCATCCCGTAGCACGCGCCCGATCGGCACGACCTCCTCGGGTGTCACGCCGCGCAGGATGGCTATCAGGGGCAGCGGGTCGAGGAAGGGTTGCAACAGCAGCATGTCCGTCCGTCCTGCTCAGAAAACGCAAATCACGCGCCCAAACAACATCCGACACCGCAACCCGGATCGCGTTATCCGCTGCCCGCAGGCAGCAGCCCCGCCGCGGCGGCGATGCGCCACAGGCCCCATGGTGCGGTGTTGTCCAGGATGTCGGGAGCGGGCGCACCGAAGCGGACCAGCGCCTGGTGGTAGCGCCGGCACAGGGCGGCGTCGCCAATCAGCGTCAGCTTCGCGTCCTTCACACCGTCGTCTGCCGCCTGATCCTGCAGCGCACCCTTGATCTCATCGCCGATCAACAGGCCCGATAAGTATTCCAGGCTCTCCCCGGCCTGCAGCCGCCCGGTCAGCACCAGGGCGCGGGCCGAGAACAGCCGCGACGTCACCCCGGCGGCAGCATCCCGCGCGGCATCCACGCCCTGCAGGAACGCTGCCTCGGCGGCAGGCGCATCCTCGGGCGCCAAGCGGCCGAGTATCGAATGGTGACGCAGCACGGCAAACACCTCTCCGGTCATCCAGGTCGTGAAACGCACGACCCGGCCGTCGGTGACGTCGACCCACTTGCTGTGCGTGCCCGGCATGATCAGGCGGGCGTGCGCCTGCAGCGCCGGATGCCGGGTCAGCGCGCCGACTACCTGCGTCTCCTCGCCGCGCATGACATCCGGCGCAACTGCCCCGCCGTCCTGCACCAGGCCGTCCTGTACCAGGCCGTTCTGCACCAGACCTGGCACGACCGCCAGATCGGCATCCCTGATCCGCTCCAGGCGGGAGGCGAGCTCCCTCGGGCCGGCGGGCAGCGGGCAATACGGCACCTCCACCCAACCCTGCGCGCTGCCGACCATCCCGGCGGCAATCGCCGGCAGCCCGGGCCAGCGGGCGCGCCACTCCGCCGTGACGGCAGTGAAGCGGACCGCAAAGCCGCCCCGCGGCACCTGCATGATGCCCCATGGCCCGCTGCGGCTATCGAGCACCGCGCCCGTGGCGTCCAGCAGCCATGCGCGCAGTGACGAGGTGCCCCAGTCAAGGGCAATCAGGCCTGGGGTCTGTGTCGCATCATCCGGCATCGCGCGCGCTTTCCTGATCCTTCCGCCAGCCGCAGCGGGTCAGGGCTGCCTGCATGTGCGGCGGCGGTTCCGCCGCAGCCTTGACCGGTGGCACCAACGGCACACGCAGGGACCGGGCGAGCAAATGCAGCGCCCCACCACCGCTGCCATAACGCTCATCCCCGAGGATGGCTGCGCCGAGGGCCCGACAATGCAGCCGCACCTGGTGCGTCCGCCCCGTCCGCGGCCGCACCTCCAGCCAGGTTTCCCCGGCACCCCGGCCCAGCACGCGCCATTCGGATACCGCGGCGAGCCCGTCGGCGGTAGTGGTCATGCGCCAGCCCAGCGCATTGCTGACCCGCCGCAGCGGTGCATCGATCACGCCTGACTGACCCACGATCTCGCCCTTCACTATGGCCCAATAGACCTTCTCGACCCGGCCGGAGGCAAACAGCGTCTGCGCTGCCAGCAGCGGCTGCTTGCGCAGCGCCACCAGGAGGCAGCCGGCAGTGTCGGCATCCAACCGGTGGACGAGCCAAGGGCCGTCCGGCCGGCGGGAAAGCAGCGGGAACCAGTCCTCCACACTTGGCCCGCCGGCGCGGCCGGGATGCACCGCCAGCCCCGCCGGCTTGTTCAGCACGACGAAGCGCTGGTCGCGGAAGATGATCTCGGGCGCTCTCAATCCGGGTCGGGTCCGTGTACGGCGGCGTAGCCCGAGCCAAAGGCGGCATCGCGCTGCTGGAAGGCGTATTTCACACCGTGCTCCTGCATCGTCTCCCTGAACGCACGGGCCTTGGGGGCGAGATGCCCGCGCGCGTCGATCTCGGCGCCGATGCGCATGGCGGTGCGGGCGCCCATCAGCTCCAGGCCCAGGTTGACGATGCGCTTGTTGGCCGACAGCAGGTGCGGGTCGACCAGGCCCATCCGGCCAGCCAGCCGCATGACCTCGGCCTCGAGCTGGTCGGCAGGGCAGGATTTCAGCGCCAGGCCAATCACGGCGGCATCCTTGCCGGTGAGCGAGTCGCCCGTCAGCAGCAGCCGCTTCGCCCATTGCGGGCCGCAATGGTACAGCCACATCGAACCGGGCGGGGTGCCCAGGTCGCGGGTCGGCGGGAAGCCGATGCGGGCATCATCGGCGACGATGACGAGGTCGCAGAACCAGGCAAGCTCGGTGCCGATGCCGATACACGTGCCATGTACCTGGGCGATGACCGGCTTGTGCATGTCGAAGATCTGGATGCGCATCCTTTGGCCCTGCTCCAGGCGCCAGATGTCGTCGTCGATCTCGGCGCGGCCGCGGTACTCGGGGCCGCGGCCGGCGGCATACTCGGTCAGGTCGGCGCCGGCACAGAAATGCGGGCCGGCGCCGCGCAGCACGACGCAGTGCACCGCGTTGTGCTCATCCGCCTCCTGCAGGGCAGCGTTCAGCTCGCGCAGCAGCTTGCCGGAGAGTGCGTTGCGCCGCTCCGGCCGGTTCAGCGTGACGATCGCTGTGGTGCCCTGCACCGCGTAGGTGATCTGCTCGAACTCCATCCTTCCTTCCCCAGCTGGTTTGCCTGACCGACGATCAGAGGCGTAGTTTGCCCCTCAGGCAAGGGGGACGCGCCCATGAAGATCGCACGAGTCGAAACATTCCTGTTCGATCCAGGCACGGCGAAGAACCTGCTGTTCTGCCGGGTGGAAACCGAAAGCGGCGTGCATGGCTGGGGTGAGGCCTACGTCACCCCCGGCAAGGAGCCGGTCATCGAGCACTTGCTGCGAGACCTCGGCAAATACATGATCGGACGGGATGCATTCGGCATCCGCCACACCGCGCAGGTGGTGTTCGACGATTTCGCCATGCGGCGCGCCTCGCTCGACCTGATGTCCGCCTGGAGCGCGATCGAACTGGCGATGTGGGACATCGTCGCCAAGCAGGCGGGGATGCCGCTGCACCGGATGCTGGGCGGCGCATCGCGGGAGCGGGTGAAGGTCTATGCCAATGGCTGGTCGAGCGGCACCGAAAGCATCGAGCAGAATGTCGAGCGTGCGCTCAAGGTGAAAACGGCCGGATTCACGGCATTGAAATGGGACCCGTTCCCCGGCCCGTGGCGCAGCTTCATCCATCGCGAGGATGAGGATCATGTGGTGCGCTACGTCCGCCTGATGCGGGAAGCGCTGGGGCCGGAGTTCACCCTGTTGGTCGAGGTGCACCGCCGCCTCGCGCCGATGCACGCGATCCGCATCGGCCAGCGTCTGCGCGAGTTCGACATCGGCTGGTACGAGGAACCTTGCCTGTGCGACAACATCGAGCTGGTGGCCGAGGTGCGGCGTGCCCTGCCGGGGGTGCCGATCGTCACCGGCGAGGCGATCTACTCGAAGGAGGGCTTCGCGCAGGCGCTGGCGGCGCGAGCGGCGGACGTCATCAACCCGGATATCTGCAACTGCGGCGGCATGGGCGCGATGCTCGATATCGCCGCGATGGCGCAGCCGCATGCGGTGGCGTTAGCCCCGCACAACTACAACTCGACACTCGTCGGGCTGGCGGCGACAGTGCAGCTCTCGGCGATGATCCCCAACTTCTGGATCGCGGAATGCTTCATCAACCTGAAGCCGGCGTGTGACGAGGTTGCAGCGACGCCGCTGACCGTGCAGGACAGCTTCGTCGAGCTCCCCACCGCGCCGGGCCTGGGGATCGAGCTGGATGTCGAGCGGTTGCGGGCGAAATCATATCGCGACATGGGAACGCGGACGGGCAAGGGATTGCGCGCGTATACCGAGGAGTTTCCGCGCAAGCACTACCAGGTTGCGGCAAGCCGGACGGGCTACTGAGCAGAAGGCAGCCCGCCGAGCCGAGCGCACGAGGGCTGGGTGGTTCTGCTGCATTCGCCCCGGTTCCGGGCATTCTGACTGGCTGCGGTGCGGCCTAGGTGAAGAGCGGAGCGGCGGGGATGGAAACACCGGACAGGGCTTCAACGCTCAGGGTGCCCGCCGGTCCGGTGCTGGCCTGCGACGAGTAGCCGTTCCCGCTCGGCCCTCGGAAAATCAGCACTCGATCGGTCGTCAGATCGACGATCCAGACCTCGCGGATGCCGGACCGTGCGTAGAGCTCCAATTTGGCGCCGCGGTCCGTGTCCAGGCTTGTATCAGCGACCTCAACAAGCAGAAGGATGTCAACAGGACCCGGATGTGCGTGCGGGTAGCCCTGCCAGGGGCGCCGGACCAGGGCGATATCGGGGTGCGGCTCGGTGGTCTCGTCCAGCTCGATCGGGTTCTGCACGCGGAGCGCGGCTCGCCCGGCGATGGCGGGCAGGAGCAACTCAGCCAGTGCATCGACGGCGAGCGCATGCCTCGGGCCGATCGGTGACATATCGACCAGTTGCCCTTCCAGCAGTTCGACGCGATCATCCTCGCCCAGGATGCCGGCATCGCCCAGGCGATGATAGTCCGCCCGCGTCAGGCGGTGCCGCGGCACGGAATGGCGGCTCAGAACATCGGTATTCATACATCGGTATCCATGTCCGGATCCAGCTCAAGTGACCCAAGATACAGCGGCGCGCGGGCTGCGTCATCCGCCGAATGTCCGGGCATCCTCCGCCAGCAGCAGGCGGTCGCGCAGCAAGGCCTGGACGACAGCGCTGACGGCCTGGGCGCGGGAGCCGCCAGGATAACGTTCAGCCAGCGATCGCCGCGGGTCCCCGGCGGCCTTGCGCTTGGCCTCTGTCGCAGGGAACGCGAGGAAAATGCCATCGCGGGCGGCGAGCTCGCCCTCGTGGTAGGGAGGCGCGTAAAGGTTCCAGCCGGTGAAGGTGCCCTCGGGCACCGCGATATCGGGCAGGCGGATGCCGGCAACCTCATTTCCGTCGGCATCGACCTGCGGCACCAGGGCGCCGTAGGCGCGGGCGGCGGGCTTCGGGTCGGTCCAGTCGGGCAGGGGAGCGACGTCGTTGGCGGCACGTGGCGTGCGCAGGCCCGGAATGGCGGGGAAGGCGATACCCTCCGCCGGCACCAGCGTGCCGTCGGCGATCCTCGGCACGCGGCTATCGGGCGGCGGCGTGCCATTGGCGACCCACGCGTCGAGCGCCACCAGCAGCGCGCGCACGGCCGGCATCGGATCATGCCAGTTGCGCGGATAAAGGCAGGGGCCGCGGTCGTGCGGCATGCCCACCTTGCCCGCGTGCTGGGTGCCGGCGATCAGGAAGCAGCGGACATTGTCGGGCAGGGTCACGTCGCGCGTGCCGAGTGGATCGGTGTGCAGGAGGGAGGCGCCTTTTTGCCAGTATTCGGTGGAGGTGTTGGTCTCGATCAGCTTCGGGTCGGTGGCATCGCCGCGCATCAGGGCGCCGGATGCGCCGGTCAGCGGATCGTCCATCGGGGCGGCGGAGAAGGGGAACTCGACTTCCGGGAAGTCGTGGTCCTCGTGCCAGGTGCGGGTGCGGAAGGGCTGGGCGAAAGGCGTGTTGAGGAAGATGCGGCCGATGCCGGCGACATGAGTATGGATGCCGTCGAAGACGCGGTTGCCGTCCTCATCGGCGTTGAAGCCCCCTGCTATGTGGTCGCGCAGGTACCGGCCGGCCTGGGAGATGCCAAAGGCGAGCGTGTGGGTGATGGGGCGCGGTGTCAGCGCCGGGTCGTGACGGCGGATGTGGCTGATGAAATCCCGCGTCGCAGCAAAGCCGATGCCCATGACGCGAGGTTTGGTCGCGGTGTAGCGGACTTCGTAGATCGAGCCGGGTTCAGGCGCGGGGCCGGTCAGGCGCACGCTGCTTCTGTCGATCATCTCGGCCGGCACGGGCGTGCGCTGCGCTGCCTGCGTGCGGCGCACGGTCACCTCGGCGGAGCCGACAGCCTCATAGGTGAGCTTGAACACCTCATGAACCCCGAGGCGGGTGCCGGAGACGAATTCCTCGCGGATCGGCTGCGTGAAGCCGTCGATGGCGGGGACATCGAGGGACAAACCGGTGGATTTGGGGGCGCCGGCGTCCCAGCCGGTCCAGAGCAGGGTGAAGCCGCGGTGCAGCGGGAGGGCGTTGCCGAGTTCCGCCGGGGTGGTTGGCTGGTTGCCTGTGGCGCCGGCGCAGAGATTGGCAAACAGCATGATGCGGCCGCGGTTGTTGACCTCATACAACAGGCGGTGGTTGGCCTTGGCGGGATCGGCAGGACGAAGCAAGACGAAGTCGGTACGGTAGCCGACGCGGCCGTTTGCCTCCCGCGGCGCCATGTCAAGCAGCGCGATGCCCTGGTTGCGCGGATGCGCGGGGTCAAGCGTACCGGTGGCGGTGCCGTCAATGCGTTCGTATGCACCGACGTTGCCGAACGTGGCGCCGACGACGAACGGGGCGCGGGTGCGGATCTCGATGCCGGTGATCATGGCCAGTGCAACTCCGCTTCGGTTTTCTCCTGCAGCCATTCGCGTGAGAGGCCGGGGACCATGTCGATCACGACGAAGCCCTTGGGGGTCACGTCGAG
>DASQVN010000305.1:0-2132 GCA_035640755.1 Rhodopila sp. | reverse complement strand
GTAGGAGGCAAGGCCGACGGTGAGGGCAGGCAGCAGGATATGCCAGGCGATCACCCAGGCCCACTGGAACCGCGACAGCAGAACAGGATCGAGGGACATTCTGTATTCCCAGGCAAGGCCGAGGCACCGGCCGGATGAGAGGGATCAGGTCATGGCCCGATGCCGGCGGGCGGTCCCGCCGATGTGGGGGCGCATCATGCCGGAGGGATCAGGTGCAGCGGGACCGTCATGCTCGACCGTCCTGTTGCGCGTGCCCGACAATGGACGCGGAGAAGCAGCCGTCATGATGTCAGCCCCGGCAGCGAAGTCGCCATCCGCTATAATGCTGGCGCCGACAGAGCGCAGATGGAAACTGCGTGATCGGGGTGGATAGGTCGGACTGGTCAGGTCGCCAATCGTTCCGTCATGATCCGCTGGTAGTCCTGTATCAGCATGAAGCCCGAATTCGCTCGGCAGGCGGCTTCGGTCTCGCGCAGGATTTCGTCGTCGGACTTCGACAGGTCGAGCGGTTCGCCATGCGGCTGCGGGACGTGAAACGGCGTGTCGAGATAGGCTTCGACGGTGTTGCCCTCGGGGTCCTTGAAGTAGCACGACCAGGCGTTGCCGTGGCTGACGACGCGCATGTCGGTGGCGCCGTTCTCCAGCGCGCGGCGGTGGACTTCGCGCAAGTCGGCGAGCGAATCGACCATGAAGGAGATCTGGTTGATCGGGTTGAAGCCAGCGGTATCGGGGCGGCCGCTGACCAGGACGAGCTGGTGGTGATTGCTCGGGCTGGCGCTGAGGAAGGTCAGTTCCATCCCACTGCGGGCGGTGCCGCTGTCGGTGACGATCAGGCCGAGGACGGTCGTGTAGAACCGTTCCAGCAGGGCCTTGTCATGCGCATAGATGCCGACATGCGCGAGGCGGGCGCGGATAGTCCCCATGGTCGGTCCCCCCTGACTGTGGTTATGAGCATGAAATCCTGCCGCCACGGGTTGTGCAAGAGCCGCCAAGAGATGCACGGGCTCGGTAGAGCCTGGTGTGCCTGTTCACATCCTGCCGCTGGCATTCGCCTCTATTCGGGAAATCGGTGTATGCTGGTGCGGTGGGATCGCGCCGCAGAGCGTCGCCCGTCGCACCCGGCGTGAGGCCGGAACAAGGGAGGCAAACATTGAACGCACTCGTCCAGCCTGCTCCGCCCGACCAAGCCGCGACGATGCCGATCGAGCATATCGACGTCAGCAACCCGTACCTGTACCAGGATGACACGTGGCGGCCGTATTTCGCACGGCTGCGGCGCGAAGATCCGGTCCACTGGTGCCCGAACGGCATCTATGGCGCGTACTGGTCCGTCACCCGCTATCGCGACATCATGGCGGTGGATACCAACCACCAGGCGTTTTCCTCGGATGCGCTGATGGGCGGGATCGTGCTGCGCGATCTGCCGGTGGATCTGCGGCGGCCGAGCTTCATCTCGATGGACCCGCCGAAGCATGATGAGCAGCGCAAGACGGTTGCACCGATCGTCGCGCCGGGGAACCTGCAGAAACTGTCGGGCACGATCCGGGAGCGCACGGCGCGGGTGCTGGACAGCCTGCCGCGCGGCGAGACGTTCGACTGGGTGCAGCATGTGTCGGTCAACCTGACGACGCAGATGCTGGCGACCCTGTTCGATTTTCCGTTCGAGGAGCGGCAAAAGCTGACCTACTGGTCCAATGTCGCCACCGTGAACACGCGCGCCGGAACGGAGGTGGATTCCGAAGCGAAGCGGAACGAGATACTTGATCAGGCGATGGCGTATTTCATGCGGCTCTGGGATGAGCGTGCGAAGCAGCCGCCGCGGCCGGACCTGATCTCGATGCTGGCGCATGGCGAGGCGACGCGCGACCTGCCGTCCCGGCCGCATGAGTTCATGGGCAATGTGATGCTGCTGGTGGTCGGCGGCAACGACACGACGCGCAACTCGATGTCAGGCAGCCTGCTGGCACTGAACCAGTTTCCGGACGAATATCGCAAGCTGAAGGCCAATCCAGGGCTGGTCACGAGCATGGTGCCGGAGGTGATCCGCTGGCAGACGCCGGTGATCCATATGCGCCGGACGGCGATGGCCGATACGGAAGTCGGCGGCAAGCTGATCCGCAAGGGGCAGAAGG
>DASQVN010000304.1:0-4559 GCA_035640755.1 Rhodopila sp. | reverse complement strand
ATGCCACGGTGCGGGCCAACACTCGGAATCTGGCTATACATTTGTGGTTGACCGGAACAAGCCGTTGGCAGCGCCTGCACCCGAGTGACCAGGCAGGTCTGTATGCCCGAGCAGCCAGCGCCGCGCGGGCATGGAATTGGTTGCGCTGCCCGGGAATGCCGCCTGACACATAACCCGACCGATACCTGCGCTGCGGGGAACGGGGGCGCCTGGACGCAGTAAACTTCCAACAGATGGGATGGCGGCACATGCATATCGATACGATCGACCCGGCGAAAACCGCAATGATCGTTGTGGACATGCAGAACGACTTCGTCGCCGTCGGCGCGGCCATGGAGACGCCCGCCGCGCGGGCGATTGTGCCGAAAATGGCAGAGGCTCTGAACATTTGCCGCACTGCCGGCATCCGGGTGATCTATACCGCGCATGTGCACCGGCGGGACGGCAGTGACATGGGCCTGTTCGACGACATGCACCCGCCGATCGCCGATCGGACCGCGCTGGTCGATGGTACGCCCGGCGTCGAGATCTATTCCGAGCTTGCGCCACAGCCGGGTGAGCACGTGATCAAGAAGCACCGTTACAGCGGCTTCTTCGGCACTGACCTCGATATCATCCTGCGCGAGTGGGGTGTCGATACGGTGATCATATGCGGCACGACGACCGAGAATTGCTGCCACGCAACGGCGCGCGATGCCATGTTCCGCAATTACCGCGTGGTGTTTCTGTCGGACGCCACCGCAACCTATGACTATCCGGACCGCGGCTTCGGACCGATGCCGAACGAGCAGGTGCATCATGCGACGTTGGTGATCCTGGCGGCCTCGACCGCGCATGTGATGCCGGTGGCAGGGATGGCTGAACGGCTGCGGCCGAGCGCGATCGTCAACACTGCCTGACTTGCACGATGATGATAATTGGGGCGAAAGGAGGGAACCATGCCGCGTCTGTCCGTCATCGCGTTGTTACTGGGTATCGGCCTGATGCCTTTGGCCCAGGCGCAACCACTCTCTGACCACGAAGCCCGCAAGGCCGGAGAAGCGATCGTCGAGAACTACAACAAGGCGGGCCGTGCCAAGGATGCGACGGCACTTGCGAATGTCTATACTGAAGACGCTATCCTGGTGATGCCCGAAGGCCCGCTCGTCGGACGCACCGCCATTGCAGACTACTTCAAGTCCGCCTTCGGCACGTTCACCCTGGAGGCAGCGCAGCTTGAACGGGCCACGACGATTGCCAACGGCCAGGTGATGCTGCGGGTGGGCAGCTTCACGGGGACGCTCAGCGGTCCGGAAGGCACCCGGCCGGTGAAGGGTTACTGGGCATCAACCGACGTGCGTGAGGGAGACACCTGGAGGATACGCCAGGAGGAGGATAACGTGTCTCCGGCGTCAGCGACAGAGGCGACAATGAAGCGGTAGGGCGGGGTGGGTGCGGTCGATCGCTGGCGGGCCTGACCAGGCCACTTACCCGGTGACGGTGCCGTCATCCGCTGCGGCACCGTCACCGGCGGATCGCCGGGTGATCCCGGCCAAGCCCGGGGACATGGCTCGGCCATCGCGGGGAGGCTCCGCGCCGATCGTTACTACGACGCATCATCCGCGCAGAGGCAGCGGCTGTTCGCCCAGCATGTCGCGCAGGATGACGGTGCGGGCGTCCTCCAGCGACAGGCCGTTGGTTTCGATCAGCGGCGCGGCGTCGGCCAGGATGGCGTCGACGTCCTGCATGATCTTGAGGCGCTTGAACACGTCGGGCCGCTCGATGCCCATGCTTTCGGCGACCAGTTCGAGGAAGTTCACCACCTCGAACGGCCAGTCGCGCTCATGGCTGCACAGCTCACGGTGGCAGGCGTGATAGATGCCAGCGAGGGTCGGGACCCCGGCGTCGGCGGCGGCCTGGAGCTGGGCGCGGTGGTAATCCTGCTTGAACGCTGAGACCGGCGCCAACTTGTTGCACATGTAGCCGACCTTCGGCTGTGCGAGATCGACGAAGTCGAGCCCCGGAATGGCGCGCAGGATGGCCTGCGCGGCCTCCGGCACGCCGGGGGTGCCGGGATGTTCGTGCAGTCCGACGCGCTTCGGCACGGGCCGGGTGAGCAGTGGGCGCAATTCCTCCAGGTGTTCGCCCAGGAAGCGGACGAACGGGGTGATATCGAGCTTCGTATCCGGCTTTGACGGGGCGGCGATCTCACCGAGTTGGATCTGGCAGGTCGGGCACCAGGAGAGTGCGCGCGGCGCGGCGGCGGCGAGCCGGTCGATGGTGCGGAAGGCAACGCGGCCCGAGGTGGCGACGTCGCCCGCGCCGAACTGCAGCACGCCGCAGCACGCCGAGGGACCGCCGATCACGCGGTAGCGCACGCCGAGGGCGTCCATGATGTCGAGGCAGAGCAGCGCGATGTGCGGCGTCTTCATCACGTTGCAGCCGGTGTAGAAGACGACGTCCGCGGGGCCGTCGTCGTCCGAGGGCCGGAAGCGTTGCAGCAGTTCGGGCGGAAGCTGCAGCCGGGACAGCACGCGCACGCCCGTGCTCATGGCGCCGAAGCGGGTGACGCCGGTCTTGCGCCGCGACGCCGCGTCGGTGCGGGCCAGCGCCGCGGCGCGGGCGAGCGCGAGCATCAGGCGCGGGTTGACGCCGTGCTGGCACGCCGGGATGCAGTGGCCGCTGCCGGAGCAGATGCTCGCCCAGCGCTCCGCCTCGGCGTCGCTGCCGCCGCGCAGCAGGTCGAGCACGCCGCGGGTGAGCGCCGCCGGATCGGGGAGCGGCATGCCCGCGGCCTCGGGCATCGGGCAGACCCGGGCGCAGTCGCCGCAGGCGATGCAGCGCTCCAGCACCTGGTCGATGCGGTGGCCGAGGGCGGTGTCGAGCGTGGGCACATCGGGGCGTGGCGTATCCATGGTGGTTCCTGTCCGATACCCTGTGCCGGTGATATGACCATCGCCCGTGCTTCGGCACAACCCGAGGGGAGCCCTGCCATGGATGCGTCGGTCACGGTGCTGGACCACCCGCTGCTGCGCCACAAGCTGACCCTGCTGCGCGACCGGAGCACCTCGACCAGCCTGTTCCGGCAGGTGGCGCGGGAGGTGAGCCTGCTGATGGCCTATGAGGTGCTGCGCGACCTGCCGTTGGAGCCGGTGGCGATCGAGACGCCGCTGGAGCCGATGCAGGCGGAGCGCATTCCGGGCAAGAAGCTGTGCATCGTCTCGATCCTGCGCGCCGGCAACGGCATCCTGGAGGGGATGCTGGACCTGGTGCCCTCGGCGCGGGTCGGGCATATCGGGCTGTATCGCGATCCGGCGACGCTGCAGCCGGTCGAGTACTACCTGAAGCTGCCGAACGACGTGCGGGAGCGGCTGGTGGTGCTGGTCGATCCGATGCTGGCGACCGGACATTCGGCGGCGGCGGCGGCGTCCCGGCTGAAGCAGGCCGGGGTTGGCGCGATGAAGTTCGTCTGCCTGCTGGCAGCGCCCGAGGGGATCGCGGCGTTCACCGCGGCGCATCCGGACGTGCCGGTGTTCACGGCCGCGGTGGACCGGCAGCTGGACGGTCACGGGTATATCCGGCCGGGCCTGGGTGATGCGGGGGACCGGTTGTACGGCACGCGGTGAGGCCATCGTTCGGGGGCGTGATCGCCAGAGGCTGTACAGCGCGCCGGCGTGAATCACGCTCGCGACGGCAACTCATCGAATGGCAGGCCGACGTAGTTCTCGGCCAGGGCGCGGGCCTGCGGATCGAGGGTGCGCACCAAGTCGAGGTCGGCGAAGTGGATGCGGCGTTCGAATTCGGTTTCCTGGTCGTTCCTGTGCAGCATCGTGGTCATGTACCAGGAGAAGCGTTCGGCCTTCCACACCCGCCGCAGCGCCGTTGCGCTGTAGCGGTCGAGCAAGGTGCGGTTGTTGTGCCTGTAGAACGCCTCCAGCGCGTGCGACAACACGACCGCGTCGGCGACCGCCAGGTTCAGGCCCTTGGCCCCGGTCGGCGGCACGATGTGGGCGGCGTCGCCGACCAGGAACAGGCGCCCGCACTGCATCGGTTCGCAGACGAAGGAGCGCAGCGGGACGATGTTCTTCTGGAAGATCGGCCCCTCCTGCAGCGTCCAGCCATCCATGTCGGTGCGGGCGTGCAGTTCCGTCCAGATTCGGTCGTCGGACCAGGCGGTAAGGTCGTCGGCGGGGTTGCACTGTATATACATCCGCTGCACGCCGGGCGTGCGGGTGCTGAGCAGCGCGAAGCCGGCGGCCTGGTTGGCGTAGATCAGCTCATGCCAAGACTGCGGCGCACGCACCAGTATGCCGAGCCAACCGAACGGGTAGATTTTCTGGTATTCGGTGCGGGCGGTGAGGGGAATTGCCTGCCGGCCGATGCCGTGGAAGCCGTCGGCGGCGGCGACGAAGTCGCAGGAGATCGTTTTTTTGCCGTAGCTGATTGCCGGATGCTCCGTATCGATGCCGTCGATGCCGGTGCAGCGGGCGCCGAACAGGATGTTACCTCCCCTGGGGCCTCCCTGGCTGAGGCGGGGGGCGATCAGGTCCTTCAGCACCTCATGCTGCGGGTAGATGGTG
>DASQVN010000303.1:0-2733 GCA_035640755.1 Rhodopila sp. | reverse complement strand
ACGACGACTGCCGGTAGCCCTTCACCGTCGCGACCGCCAGCTCGATCGTGTCGCCGTGGCATCGAAGACCGACGCCGTGATACGGGCGCCCCGAAGCCGGTCATATGATGTAACCACGGTTGCGGCACCGAGAGGAATTTGTGTCTAGCCAAGGGAGCAAATGTGATCAGCCACGAGCAGGAAGCGCTGCGCATCGGGGTGCTATGGCGGGGTGACCGGCGAGCTGGCGTGCCATTGCCACCCGCGGACCGGGGCCTCGGGCCGCTGTATGCCGCGTTCGGCAGGTTGCCCGTGGTCATAGAGCCGGTCATCTACAGCGACGATGCCGTCGATGCGGTCCGGCAGCAGCTATTGACCCTCGATGGCGTCCTGGTGTGGGTGAATCCCATCCAGGACGGGGCCAGCCGCGCCCTGCTCGATCCGCTCTTGCGCGAGGTGTCGTCGAAAGGTGTCTGGGTGTCCGCTCATCCCGATGTGATCCTTCAGATGGGCACCAAGGAGATCCTCTACCGCACCCGTGACCTCGGCTGGGGCAGCGACACCAGCCTGTATCACTCCGCGAGTGAGTTCGTCCGCGGATTTCCTAACCGCCTCGGGCAGATGGGCCGCCTGGTCCTAAAGCAGGGTCGGGGCAACGGCGGCAACGGGGTGTGGAAAGTCGAGCTGCCCGACGGTAAGCCGGGCCCGGCCCATCGGGATGTTGTCGTCCGGGTGCAGGATGCGCGGTCGAGCGACGGCTCATCCGAGTTCGTTGCACTGGGCGCGTTCATGCAGCGATGCCAGGACTATTTCGCCTGGTCCGGCTGCCTGGTCGACCAGGCGTTCCAAGACCGTCTGGCGGATGGGATGCTGCGCTGCTACTTCTGCCGCGACCAAGTCGTCGGGTTCTGCCAGCAATGGCCGAAAGGCCTGCTCGATGAGGACGCGCACCAGGGCGCATCGCCGGCCTCGATTATGCAAGGCCCTGACGTCCCGGCCCACCAGGCGCTCAGGGTGAAAGCCGAAACGGAGTGGGTGCCGCAGATGATCAGCATCCTCGGCATCGGCCCGCACGAGCTGCCGGTCATCTGGGATGCTGATTTCCTCTTTGGGCCGAAGACGGTAGCGGGTGGCGACAGCTACGTGTTGTGCGAGATCAACGTCAGCGCAGTGTGGCCCTTTCCGCCGATGGCGGCACCGACAGTGGCAGCAGCGGCCCTGGATCGCACACAGGCCGCGCGGGCGCTTCGGTCATCAGCTCCAACCGATGCTGGCGGCAGTCCGGGCCGCTAGCTTCGCCAAGATCATCCCTGAAGGAGCCGTGCGGTGTGCGAGCCGATGCGGCGGGGGTGAAGCGATAGCCAATCAGTGGCCGCACGTGAGGGTTAGTGTGGCGCCGATGGCGCCAGCGTGATCGTGGGTTGCAGTCGGCCGCGGCGGTCCAAGATCCGCAACGCAGATGCGGCGAGGATGGCCAGCAGAATCAGGCCGGTCCAGAGGATTTCGCCCGATCCGAAGTGTTGGGCCGCTTCCATGAGCGACCCGGTGACCAGATTGCCGATGAGGATCCCGACCCCCACGACGGTGTTGTAGAAGCCGTAATGAGTGGCAATGAGCCGGCCTTCCGACAATGCCACCACGGTGTCCATCTCGAAGGGGAAGACCGCGGCGGACCCGACGGCTAGCAGCGCCGCGGATACCAAGACCGCAACCACCGCCGCCGCTGTGCCAAAGCGCGCGACCCCCGGAATGACGGCCAGCGGCACAAACGCGGCGGCCAAGATCACCATGCCGATGACCAGGCTGTGCCGGGGTCCCCAGCGCGCGGCGAACCATCGTGTGATGCGCAGTTGGCCTGCGACTGCGACCAGTCCCGAGACAACGAATATTGCCGCCACCAAGACAGATTCGCGATGCGGCGCAAGGAGCGACGCCTGCAGCGGCAATGCGAGATAGACCTGAAAGGACAGCACGTAAGAGCCGATCATGGCCGCCGCGAACCACAGGAACGATCGGTTGGCGAGGACGGTGCGCCAGTCGTGCAGTACGGATGTCTTTGCGCCGGCGGGTTTCGTAGCATGTTTGGGTAGTGCGCACAGTTGCGCCGCGGTGAGCGTGGCGAAGCCGACGGCTGCGGCCGCAGCCGTCACCCGGAAGTCCAACGCCACCAAAGCCAGTCCGATCAACGGTCCGACCAGCATGCCGGCCTGGTAGAAGATGTTGAACAATGCGAATGCCTCCACACGCCGGTCACCGGCCTCGACTGCCAGGTATGCGCGCACCGCGGGGTTAAACAACGCACCGGCGAATCCGGTTGCCGCCGAGGCGATCAGCACCGCCGGCAACGAGTGCGCCATAACGAGCAGGCCGAACCCTGCAGTGCGCAGCAGGCAGCCGGCGACGATCAACGGTTTGTAGCCGAGCCGATCGGCGAGGGTGCCGCCGATGACGAACATGCCTTGCTGCGAGAAATTGCGGACACCGAGAACTAGCCCGACCGCCCATGCCGCCAAGCCCAGTGGGCCCGCGAGGTAGTCGGCCAGGTAAGGCATCAGCATGTAGAAACCCACGTTGATGCCGAACTGATTGATCATCAATATCTGGCTGGCAGCGTCAAAGCTGCGGAACCGCCTAACGAAGCCCGTCACCTCACCGCCCGTATCGGGTCGATGACGGTGCGGCATTGGGTCCACGACTGCACCACCTGTGCGCTGGGATGCGTGATTTCCGCCGGCTCTGATGGTGGATCACGGT
>DASQVN010000302.1:0-3570 GCA_035640755.1 Rhodopila sp. | reverse complement strand
GTTCTGGAACATCTCGTAGCCGCGCACGCCATCCTCGAGCGGGATGCGATGGGTGGCGAGGAAGCTGGTGTCGAGCTGGCGTTTCTGCATGTAGTCCAGCAGGCGGGGGACGTAGGCTTGGCCGTGTTGCTGGGCGGTGCGCAGAGTGATGCCCTTGTTCATCAAGAGACCCATGGGGAACTTGTCCATCAGGCCATAAACACCCAGGACTGAAACCGTGCCGCCCTTTCGGATGGAGCGGATGGCTTCACGCAGGGCCTGGCCGCGGTCGGTTTCCAGGCCGAGGCCCTGTTTCACACGGTCATAGGCGTATTGCGGGCCGGTGCCGTGGGCCTCCATGCCGACGGCCTCGATGCAGGCGTCGGGGCCGCGACCTCCGGTCATTTCCTTCAGCGTGTCAGGGACGCTGTCGGTGGCGGTGTAGTCGATGGTCTCCGATCCGATGTATTGCCGCGCGGCGTGGAGACGGTCGGGGAGACGATCGATGCCGATGACGCGTTCGGCGCCAAGCAGGAAGGCGCTCTTCTGGGCCATGAGACCGACGGCGCCGCAGCCCCAGACAGCGACGGTATCGCCGGGCTGGATGTTGCAGAACTCGGCACCCATGAAGCCGGTCGGGGCGGCGTCGGAGAGGAAGACGGCCTGTTCGTCGGTGACGCCGTCGGGCACCTCGAAGCAGCCGACATCGGCGAAGGGGACGCGGACGAAGGTCGCGTGGGCGCCGGCGTAGCCGCCGAAAGCGTGGGTGTAGCCATAGATGCCGGCGGTCGGGTAGCCGAACAGGGGCTCCTGCAGTTCGGGCTTGGGATGGCTGTTGTCGCACAGGGAATAGAGATGCTGCTGGCAGTACCAGCACTCGCCGCAGCTGATGAAGGAGGGCACGACGACGCGCTGGCCCTTGCGGACCTTGCGGACGGCGGGGCCGGTCTCGACGACCTCTCCCATGAACTCATGGCCGATGATATCGCCGGGCTTCATGGCGGGGATGTAGCCGTTGATGAAGTGCAGGTCGGAGCCGCAGGTGGTGCTGGCGCGCACGCGCAGGATTGCGTCGTGCGGGTTCGTGATCTCGGGATCCTTGACGTTCTCGACGTTCAAGTGGTTGACGCCATTCCAGCATAGGGCGCGCATCGTTGGATCTCCCTTGTCTGGGCGTATGGTTTACGTTCTCTGACCTGTCGGCCTCGAACGATCACGCGAGGTCCTTGTTCGGGCGCATGATTCACGTTCGCTGACCTATCGGTCTCGAACGATCACGCGAAGTCTTTGTTCGGGCGCGTGATTTACGTTCTCTGACCGGTCGGCCTCGAACGATCACGCGCCAGGGTCAGCGCGTGTCGGCGCGGGCGGCGGGCTGGCCGGCGGTGGTGGGGATCTCCCCGGTTTCGGCCAGGGCCTTGAAATAGTGCAGCGACTTGTCGATCAGCGCGGCGGGCATGGCGTCGCCCAACAGGCGCGCCACAGTGCGGCCGGCGGCGCCGGCAGGCGGGTTGAAGCGCACGCGCAGGGTCATGACGGTGCCGCGGCTGGCGGGCGCCTTGCTGAAATGCACGGCACCGCTGGGGATCAGTGCGCCGGCGGTCTGGTCGGACTGGAAGCGCAGGCCGCGGTCGGGATCGGCCTCGGTGATCTCTGTCTGCCACGACAGCGGCTGGCCGAACGGAATGGGGATGGTCCAGCGCGCCCTACCCTCGCCCAGTTGCTGGACGTCGGCGATGTGCGCCATGATTCGGGGCAAGGTATCGGACATCTGCCAGAGGACCAGCAGCTCCTGCGGCGAGCGGTTGATGGTGATGGAGCGTTCTATGTCCATCGCCCCCAGGCGCCAGCCGCGGCCGCCCGCGTGGGCGCCGGCGCCGTAGACAGACTGTTCCTCCCGCTCCTGCATTCGCTGGGCGGTCCAGAGATCCAACGCGGCGATGCCGGCGAGCGTCAGCAGCGCGGTAACCACCCTGCCCTTGCGGTGCCGGCCGTGACCGATGCCGAGCAGGGCGATATCCATGGCGTCGCCGGCGGCGCGGGCCCAGAGCCACGGGGATTTGTCGCGCGATAGCAGGAGGCCGATGCCGGAGGCGAGTTCACGCACCCCGGCAAGCTGATACAGCGGCGCCTGGTAGCTGGCGCCGAAGGTTCGGGTCAGCCGGCGCGGGCCGAACAGCTCGACGAGGCCAAGGCCGATGGAGAACCAGCCAAGGCCGGTGGTGATCTGGGCAGGGTCGAGGTCGGTGAGGTTCTGCGGGCGCCAGGTGTGAGGGGTGGCGAGGTCAGCGGGTGCGTCGGGCATTGAATGTTCTCCCCGGTCATCGCGGAGGAGATACGCGGCTGATGGCGCGAATGTTGCCTGGGCTGCCGATCACGTCTCGTGGGGGGATGGAGCGCGGAGGACCAGCCTGGGCAGCAGCAGGCCCCCGGCCATGGTGATGAAGGTGGCGAGGGCGGTGGTGCCGTCCTGCGCCGCGGCCGCGAGCAGGGGCACTGCCGCGTCCAGCGGCTGCGATGTGGCGGCAACCAGGCTGTCAGCCATGCGGAAGATGTAGGAACCCGGGATCAGCGAGACGACCGAGGCGAAGGCGCAGCCGGCGTACGGCAGATGCACGCGGTCGGCGTAGAGACTCATGACGATGCCGACGAGCAGGCAGGAGGCGAAGGCGCTGAGCCATAGCGTGCCATGGGCCAGGTTCAGCAACACCCAGTGGATGGCATGCGCGGCCATGCCGGTCAGCACCGAAACTGGCAGGCTGCGCCAGGTCATTGAGAAAAAGGTGCCGTAGGCGAGGACCGCGATACCGGCGGCGGCGACATCCAGTGCGAGGGGCACGGTGCGGGATGGTTCGCTGGCCGGCAGGGCGGCGGCGCCGAGTGTGACGCCGAGGAGGAGGCCGCTCGAGATGATGGTGAGGATCAGCATGGCGTAGGCAAGGCGGGTCGTGCCGATGGAGAGGCGGCCGCGGATCAGGTCGAGGGCCCCGTTCAGTAGATGCGGGCCGGGGACCAGGACCATGCCTGGGCACAAAGCGACCAGGCTGGTCGGGGTGCCGGCCCAGCCGCGCAGGCTGACGGCGCCGACCAGGCCGGCGATAGCAGCGGCGGCGAAGGGCTGGATGAACAGGTTGCGGGTTACGCGGGCGAGCAGGCGGCGGACAATACCGCCGAGGAGAGCGGCGAGGCCGATGAGGAGGATTGGCGCGAGCTGCGTGGCGCCGAAGATCACCGCGAGCGCCATGGCGCCACAGGCGGCCATGATGGCGAAGCGGAGGAGACCGACGGGAGACAGCGCCTCGATCGCAGCCAGGGCAGAGGCGGCGGAATCGGGCGATGTCTGGCCGGCACACACGGAGTCCACCAGACGCATGGTGGCAGCGACTTTCTGCATATCGATGCCCACGGGGGTGGCGGGGATAGGTTCCCAGGAACCAGTCGCGCCTGTGCGCAGCCAAGTGTGGTCCCAGCCGAGGATCAGGCTGACCTCGGTGCCGAAGGTTCGGCCGAGGTGTTCGACAGTGGCGACGGCGCGCTCCGTGGTTTGGCCGTTGGCCAGCAACAGGCAGAGGACGCGTGGGAGCATGGCGG
>DASQVN010000301.1:0-4330 GCA_035640755.1 Rhodopila sp. | reverse complement strand
GGCGTTGGCGGCGGCGGCCTCGAACGTGTCCATCGTGGGGGCGACGAACTTGCCGTCGTGATTGCGCAGCAGGGCGGTGGTCAGCTTGTTCTGGGCGGCGTAGGCGCTTTCGACGTAGCCGATGCCGCCCTGGATCTGCTTGACCGAACCGGCGACGCCGTCGCTGCCCTTGGAGCCCTGGCCGCCGGGCCAGGAGACGGAGGTCGAGGCGCCGACCTTGGCCTTCCAATCGGCGCTCTGCTTGCTCAGGTAGTCGGTGAAGACGAAGGTGGTGCCCGACCCATCGGCGCGGTGCACAGCGGCGATGGCGGTGCGGGGAAGCTTCAGGCCGGGGTTGACCTCCTCGATCTTGGGGTCGTTCCACTTGGTGATGTTGCCGAGGTAGATGTCGGCGAGGATGGGGCCGGTGAGCCGGAGCTTATCGGCCTCGATGCCCGGCAGGTTGACGATGATATCGACGCCGCCGATCACGGTGGGGAACTGCATCAGGTGCTTGGCTGACAGGTCCTCGGGCTTCAGCGGCATGTCGGACGCGCCGAAATCGACTGTGCGGTTGGTGATCTGGTTGATGCCGCCGCCGGAGCCGATGGCCTGGTAGTTGAGCTTGATGCCTGTCGCACCGCCGGCTGCCTCGGCCCATTTGCCGTAGATCGGTGCGGCGAAGGAAGAGCCGGCGCCCGTGATCTGCTGGGCGGTGGCTTGCTGGGCCGGGGCGGCGACCATGAACCCGGCCAGGCTGATCGCCAGGGCCGTTGCGGCAAATTTCATAATATTCCCTCCTCCGGAGACAGGCGCCGAGACGCGGGGCGGACCGTAGTCAGGAGGCGTGACGCGTGTGTTGCAGTTCGATGAAGGTTTGATGACAGGGCGCGCCGCGGGGTGGCTTTGACAAGCGGAAGGTGGGCGGGGAAAACACGGAAAGAGGGGAGAAAACCGTCATGTCCGAACCGTCCGGCAGCGCCACCATCAAGACAATCGGCTTCATCGGCCTTGGCGTGATGGGGGAGCCGATGTGCGGGCATCTCGCCCGCCGTTCGGGGCTGCCGGTGATGGCGCATGATCTTCGGCCGGAACCCCTGCAGCGGCTGGCCGGGGCGGGGGTGCAGGCGGGGTCGGTGCAGCAGATCGCGGCGGGGTGCGACATGGTGCTGATGTCGCTGCCGGATGGGAAGGCGGTCGATGCGGTCGTGTTGCAGCTTGAACCGCATCTGCGGGCGGGGCAGTGCGTGGTGGACACCAGCACGTCGTCGGTCGAGCTGACGCGACGGATCGGGGCGCGGCTGGCGGCAAAAGGCATCCGCTATGCCGATGCGCCGGTGGCCCGCACGCGGGAGGCAGCGGCGAAGGGCGAGCTGAGTATCATGGTAGGCGCGACGGAGGAGACATACGCGCATATCCAACCCATCCTGGAGACGATGGGCACCGATGTGACCCATTGCGGACCGGTGGGGTGCGGGCAGGTGGTGAAGATCCTGAACAACATGCTGGTGTTCGAGCATACCGCCGCGCTGGCCGAGGCGATCGCGCTGGGGCGGCGCAACGGCGTGCCGCCCGAGGTGCTGTTGCCGACCATGGCGAAGGGCTCGGGCGACAGCTTCGTGCTGCGAAACCACGGCATGAAGGCGATGCTGCCGGGGGTGTTTCCCGAGCGTGCGTTCTCGGTGCGCTATGCGATGAAGGACCTGTCCTATGCGCTGGAGATGGCGGATGCCGCAGGCCTCGACGTTGCCGCCGCTCGGCTGACGATGGAGCGGCTGAAGCAGGCGGAGGCGGCGGGGTACGGCGACCAGTACCATCCGGTGATGCTGAAGGTGATCGATCCGCAATGAGCGGCTTTCCGGACCTTGCGGCGTGGCGTGCGTCGTGCGCGGCTGATCCGACGCTGGCGGCCTGGGTGGGACCGTGGTCGGTGGAGTTCGCTGTTGCCTCGGGAGGGGACCGCTTTGGTTTCCGCTTCGTCGATGGCGTGCTGGCGGGGGCCGGGGATGATCCGGCGTTCACGCTGGCGGCGCCGGAGGAAGTCTGGGGGAAGTTCCTGGGGCCGATCCCGCCGCGGCATCATCATGGCATCTTCGCGATGCACTACCGGGTGCCGGACTTCGCGATCCAGGGCAGTCAGCTTGCGTTCATGCAGTTCGCGCATCTGGCGCGGCGGGTGCTGGAGGTGGGTAAGTGGCTGGCGCTGGGCCGTGCCGAGCCGGCGCCGGTGTGCCTGTCGCCTGAGCAGGGGAAGCGGGCGGTGCCGGCGGTGATCGGCAGATATGTGCCGGTGACGGTCGGCGGCACGACGTATCAGATCTACCATGAGACGGCGGGCACAGGCCGGGACGTGCTGTGCCTGCATACGGCCGGCGCGGATGGACGGCAGTTCCATGGGCTGATGGCAGATGACCGTATCGTCAGCAACCATCGGCTGGTCGCGTTCGACCTTCCCTGGCACGGCAAGTCGCTGCCGCCGGAGGGTGCGGTTCCGGGGTCCTGGCGGCTCAATACCGATCTTTATGTTGCGCTGATCATGGGGTTCGTCGCGGCGGCGAAGCTGGAGCGGCCGATCGCGCTCGGAGCCTCGATGTCCGGGGAAATCTGCCTGGAGCTGGCATACCGGCATCCCGAGACGTTTGCCGGGATCATCGCCTGTGAGGCGTGCGAGAAGATCGAACGGCGGCAGACAGCCTGGGCGGCGCACCCGCAGGTGAACCAGTCGCTGTTCGTGCCGGAATGGATCCGGGGGCTGTGCGCGCCGCAAAGCCCGGCGGCGTATCAGGAGGCGATCGCTTGGCACTACGGGCAGGGTGGGCCGGCGGTGTTCTATGGCGACATCGCGTTCTACTCGGGCGATTGGGATGCGCGGGAGCGGGTGGGGCGGATCGACACGAACCGGTGTCCGCTGTTCATGCTGACGGGGGAGTACGACTACTCCTGCACGGTGGAGATGTCGGCGGCGACGGCGGCGAAAATTCCCGGCGCGGTATTCCAGGAGATGAAGGGGATCGGGCATTTTCCGTTTGCCGAGAACCCGGCGCTGTTTGCCGAATACCTGCTGCCGATCCTGCGCCGGTTCGGCGGTGGTGACAGGCCGCATGGGGGCGTGTGAGGCGTTTGACACTTGGGACGTCGTAAGTTGGTGAAATGGATGGCGGTGGCGATGGGTCTCCTGGGTGTAGCCGCCTGTGCGGCGCCGCAGGCCCCGGCGCCCGTGGCCGGGGTGAAGCCGTGTGCGGCGGCGCTGTCACCCCCGGCGCGGAAGATCTACGACTCGGTTCAGGCCGGCCCAAAGGAGGGCACGCTGCGGGAGCGGATTTCGTCGCAGACGCGGGACCTGGTGATGGAAGGGGAGGTGAAACGGCCGGAGGCCCGGTCCTCGGCCGAGCAGGCGGCGGATTGTCTGAAGGCGCCGTGAAGGAGGCGCGGCTTGACGGGAGATCGCGCGGCGGTGAGGCTGGCAGGGTTACGATACGGGATGGGAGTTCGATGAATATCGCTGCGTCTCCGGCTGCGCTGGCCGGGATTTCCGAGACCGAATGGCAAATCCGCCGCGACCTTGCGGCGCTGTACCGGCTGGTTGCCTATCACCGCTGGACGGACTTCATCTACACGCACATCTCGGCCCGGCTGCCGGGGCCTGAGCACCACTTCCTGATCAACCGGTATGGGGTGAATTTCCATGAGATGCGCGCGTCCGATCTGGTGAAGATCGATGTCGATGGGCGGATTGTCGAGGAGGCGGACCGCGGGCTGAGCAGCCGGGACGTGAATGCCGCGGGGTTCTGCATCCACTCGGCCGTGCATATGGCGCGGAAGGATCTGATGTGCGTGGTGCACACGCACACGGCGGCCGGCATCGCGGTGTCGGCGCAGAGGGAGGGGCTGCTGCCGCTGTCGCAGCACGCGTGCAAATTCTACGGGCGGATTGCCTATCACGGGTATGAGGGGATCGCGCTGGACCTGGCTGAACGGGAGCGGCTGGTCCGGGATCTGGGCGAGCACAAGGCGATGATCCTGCGCAACCACGGGCTGCTGGTTGGCGGGACCTCGATCGCGGAGGCGTTCCATATGATCTACATGCTGGAACGGGCCTGCGCGGCGCAGGTGGATGCGTTGGCGGGCGGGCGGGAGATCGTGCTGCCGCCGCCGGAGGTGTGTGCGCATACGGCCGAACAGTTCCGGAAGCAGGAGAATGATGAGCACTACGCCATGGTGTGGAACGCGGCGTTGCGGCTGGTCGAGGACGGGAAGCCGGATTATCGGGGGTAGGGGTGGTTGCTGCCCGCTGTGGCGCTGGCGGGGGTAGGTGGCCGGCTCGTGGGCCGGCCATGACGGCAGGGCCCGT
>DASQVN010000300.1:0-13762 GCA_035640755.1 Rhodopila sp. | reverse complement strand
GAGGCTAGCCTGCAGGAAGGCCGCGCCGCCCTCGCCCGGCGCGACTATGCCGCAGCCGAAGCTGCCGCCCGACAGGTGCTGGCGAACAAGGTCTCGCCCCGAGCATATGACGCGAATCTGCTGCTGGCGCAGGCACTGTCGGGGGAGAAGCAGTACCCGCAGGCGGCAATCGCATATGACGACACCTATAATCGCTCCCGCAAGGGCGCCCATGCGCAGGACGCGCTGCTGGGGTTGGCAACCTCGCTGAACGCCATCAATGAAAAGAAGGCGTCATGCGATACGCTGGCGAAGCTGCGCGCCGAGTTTCCGCAGATGCGCGCCGACATTCGCGACGGCGCCACCGCCCTGGCGCAGAAAGCGATCTGCCACTGACGCCGCCGGACGGCCTCGCTGATGCCTTTGCCAACGCAATGGCGCGGCTGGGGCCGTTCGAGCCCTGTCCGGCGCTCGGCCTCGCGGTATCCGGCGGCGCTGACAGCATGGCGCTGGCGCTGTTAGCGCACGACTGGGCGGCGCGCCAGGGCGGGCGCGTCCTGGCACTTGTAGTCGATCATGGGCTGCGGCCGGAATCAGCAGAAGAGGCCACGCTGACGATGACGCGGCTCGCCAGGCAGGGGATTCCGGCGCGGCTGCTGCGGCTGACCAACGTGAGGCCCGGGCCGGCGCTGGCGGAACGGGCGCGCATCGCCCGATATGAGGCATTGATGGAGGCGTGCCGGGAAGCAGGGCTGCTGCACCTGCTGCTCGGGCATCATGCCGCGGATCAGGCCGAGACGCTGGCGATGCGCGTGCTGCGTGGCAGTACATCGGCCGGCCTGGCCGGCATGGCGGCGCTGCGGGAGATGCCCTCGGTGCGGTTGCTGCGGCCCTTGCTGTGCATCCCGCCCGCCCGGCTGCGGGTGTTCCTAACGCAACGGGGCATGGGCTGGGTGGAAGATCCCTCCAACCAGGACCTCCGCGCACTCCGTCCCCGGCTGCGCCACCGCATGGGACCGCCGGACCGAAGCCTGCTGGCGGCGGTTGCCCTGGCGGGGCAGCGGCGTGCACGGGATGAGGCAGAGCTGGCGGCGATCCTGGCAGAGCGGGTGACGCTGCGGCCGGAGGGGTTCGCCGTGCTGACGCCCGGACGCATCCCGCCCGAGGCACTCGGCGCGCTGCTGCGCACAATCGCAGGCGCGCCGTACCCGCTCCCGCCGTCGCAACTGGCCGAACTGGCGGGGGAACCCAAGGCAGCAACCCTGGGCGGCGCCAGGATCATGCCAACGCGGGCAAAGCTGCTCGTGCTGCGGGAGGAGGCGGCGATCGCCGAACCGCAGGTGGCGCGGACGGGCGCTATCTGGGACAACCGGTTCCGCATCCTCGGCGGCCCGATCCCGGCGCTGGCGAACATCGGAAAGCTGGGCGATGCAGCGGCACGGTTCCGCAAGGCATCTCCCCTGCCCTCTGCCGTGCTGCGCACCATGGCGGCACTCTGGGTGGACGGGGAACCGGTCGCGGTACCACATCTGCAACATGGACCAGTCGCAGTGTTGTTCATGCCGCCGTGGCCCTTGGGCGGGCCGGATTTCGTGTCAGCTGCCGCAAATGATTGTAATTTTCGCCGGCTTGGTGAACCATGATGTCATGCGGGGTGCACGGAACAGGTTGGCACCCTATGTTAAGTCTCGACGATCGTGCCGATTATCGGCCAACATCCTTGTGTCCCATCATGGGACGGAGAGCGTGAGCAAGATCATATGAGCAATTTCGGCCGCAACCTCGCGCTGTGGGTGATCATCGCCCTCCTGCTCGTGGTGCTATTCAACCTGTTCCAGCCGGGGGTGAGCCACACCAGCTCGACGCAGATTGCCTATTCTGACTTCATCAGCGAGGTAAATTCTGGGCGTGTGCGCGATGTGGTGATCCAGGGGCGGACGGTTTCCGGCCAACTGAACGATGGGCGGACGTTCCAGACATATACGCCGGAGGATCCGGCGCTGGTCAAGACGCTGACCGACAAGAACGTGCGGGTGATCGCGAAGCCTGAAGACAGCGACGTCAATCCGTTGCTGCATTACCTGCTGTCGTGGTTCCCGATGCTGCTGCTGATCGGCGTCTGGGTGTTCTTCATGCGCCAGATGCAGTCGGGCGGCGGGCGTGCGATGGGCTTCGGCAAATCGCGGGCGCGCATGCTGACGGAAAAGCAGGGGCGCGTGACGTTCGAGGATGTGGCCGGTATCGATGAGGCGAAGGGCGAGCTGCAGGAAATCGTCGAGTTCCTGAAGGACCCACAGAAGTTCCAGCGCCTGGGCGGCAAGATCCCCAAGGGTGTGCTGCTGGTCGGCCCTCCCGGCACCGGCAAGACGCTGCTGGCCCGCGCCATCGCGGGTGAGGCGAACGTGCCGTTCTTCACCATCTCGGGATCGGATTTCGTCGAAATGTTCGTGGGCGTCGGCGCCAGCCGCGTGCGCGACATGTTCGAGCAGGGCAAGAAGAACGCCCCGTGCATCATCTTCATTGACGAAATCGACGCGGTCGGGCGGCATCGTGGCGCCGGCCTGGGCGGCGGCAACGACGAGCGTGAGCAGACGCTGAACCAGATGCTGGTCGAGATGGACGGCTTCGAGTCCAACGAGGGCGTCATCCTGATCGCGGCCACCAACCGGCCGGACGTTCTGGACCCTGCCCTGCTCCGGCCTGGGCGCTTCGACCGGCAGGTCGTGGTGCCGAACCCGGACGTAAACGGGCGGGAGAAGATCCTGCGCGTGCATATGCGCAAGGTGCCGCTGGCCTCCGACGTCGATCCGAAGGTGATCGCGCGCGGCACGCCGGGCTTCTCGGGCGCCGACCTCGCGAACCTGGTGAACGAGGGGGCGCTGCTGGCGGCCCGCTTGGGCAAGCGCGTGGTGGCGATGGCCGAGTTCGAGGCCGCCAAGGACAAGGTCATGATGGGCACCGAGCGGAAGTCGCTGGTCATGTCCGAGGCCGAAAAGCGCATGACCGCGTATCACGAGGCGGGCCATGCGCTGTGCGCCATGCATGAGCCGGAGTGCGATCCGGTCCACAAGGCGACCATCATCCCGCGCGGCCGGGCACTCGGGCTGGTGATGAGCCTGCCGGAGGGCGACCGCTACTCGAAGTCCAAGTCCAAGCTGCTGTCCGAGCTGACCATGGCGATGGGTGGCCGCGCGGCCGAGGAGATCATCTTTGGGCCGGACAAGGTGTCGAACGGTGCGGCCGGCGACATCAAGATGGCGACCGACCAGGCCCGCCGGATGATCACCGAATGGGGTATGTCCGACAAGCTCGGCATGATCGCCTATGGCGACAACAGCCAGGAGGTGTTCCTGGGCCACTCGGTGACGCAGAACAAGAACGTCTCCGAGGCGACGGCGCGGGAGATCGACGCCGAGATCAAGGACATCATCGACCGCGCCTACAACAAGGCTCGGCGGCTGCTGACCGAGAACATCGACGAGCTGCACCTGCTGGCGAAGGGGCTGCTGGAGCATGAGACTCTGACAGGCGACGAAATCCGTACCGTGCTGCGGGGCGAGCCGGTGATCCGCAAGGTGGTGGATGAGCCGGCGCCGGAGAGCCGGCGGGCTTCCGTGCCGACAACGGGCCGTCCGGCGCCGCAGCCGCCGGGCGGAGCCACGCCGGCGCCGCAGCCGGGCTAGGCTGAAACCCACAGAAGCCGTGGTGCTATCAAGGCACCGTGCATCCGGGAGGGCCGCCCAAAGGGCGGCCCTCCACGCACGACCGTTGAAGCGTCGATGGGCAGGTCACGCCGGCCGGTGACGGCGATACAGCACGCCGCCGGGAAACCCGGACCTCAGCGGGATGTGATCGAACCCGCATATCAGCTACAACCGCAGTTGGATTGCGGAATCATTAACTTCTGATTAGTGCCAGTCGCGATTTCCTTGTGCCTGCCCGCGGCGCGGGCTGGATTGCCCAAGGGACGCGGATGTTTTGCATAAGTCACGACAGCGGCTTCGTGAGGCCACCAGTGTGTCTGGCACGCCGACTCTTCGCTGTGGTCCTCCTGCTCGGCTTCGCGGTCGCTGGCTGCTCCGGAACTGGTATGCGAGAGGCCGGCGCCAGCGCGGGTTCGACAATGCCGAGTGCCCAAGCCGCATCCGCCAAGCCGAACACCGGTTCCGCGCCCGCTCCACCCCCGGCAGTATCCTTCGATGAGGCGATCGCCACCGCCGCGGACACGATGTTCCGCAGCTTCAGGATGGATGGGGACAGCGGCACAGGCCCGGTACCCTTTGTCATCGATCCGCTGATCGACGGGTCCACCGGCGCACAATCCAAGGCAACACAATACATCCAAAATCAGGTCGTCGCACTGGCTGACAGCAAGTACCCCCGATTCCGGGTGCATCCTTTTACCTGGCCGGAGCTCGACAGGAAGCCCCTGGTCCTGATCGGTACCTTCAACACGATCAACCGAGCCGCCGAAATGAAGGGCGAGCGCTACGCCTGGTGGATCTGCCTCGTGCTGCTGGATCCCGCGAGCGGCAGGATCGTCGCCCGCGGTGTCGCCCGTGCGCGGCTGAACGGCCTCGATGCAACACTACTCGACTACTTCCGCTCGACTACTTCCGCGACAGCCCGGCCTGGAGCGAGGACGACGCACGCTCCGCCTATGTCAGGAATTGCCAGAACACCCGGGTCGGTGATCCGGCCGACCGACGATATCTCGACGGGCTGCGCGCCGCATCGCTGCTCGCCCAGGCCATCGACGCATACAACACCGCGCAGTACCGGAAGGCCCTCGATCTCTACAGAAGCGCGGCAGACATGCCGGGCGGTGACCAGTTCCGGACCTACATCGGTCTCTATCTGACCTATCAGAAACTGGGGGACCGCACTGCCGAGGAAGAGGCGTTCCGGCGCCTGGTTGATTATGGGCTGGCGCACAAGCGGCTGGCCGTCAAGTTCCTGTTCCAGCCCGGCAGTACCAGCTTCGTCAGCGACCCGAAGGTCAGCAGGTCGTACGAGACATGGCTGCACGATATCGCCAGGGAGTCGGCACAGCGCGACGCCTGCCTGGAAGTCACCGGTCACACGACGCCAACGGGTCCGCCGCCGATCAACGACCGGCTGTCGCTGCTGCGCGCAGAGTACATCAAGGGCCGGATCGATGCCATCGAACCGCGGCTCACCACGCGGACAATCGCGAACGGGGTCGGATCGCGAGAGAACCTGGTCGGCACCGGCGCAGATGACGAGAGCGACGCGCTCGACCGCCGCGTAGAATTCAAGGTCATCGAAACCGCGTGCAGCAGCAAGCCGGCATAAGCCCGTCTGGTCCCACCGAGCACAACCAGCCGAACACCACCAGACCCGGTGCCGCGCAGCCGATTCCGAGGAGGGGATGGTCAACGCCCACACACGGTCTGCAGGACCTCCCGATCCGCGCTCGACAGCCCCTCCCCCAGTTGCACGCGCTCGATGATCGCGGCGCATCGGGCATCGTTCCGTCCGGCAACGTGGGGCTGCGGCCGCACCGCCGGCTCCCTCGGGGGAGATGGTGGCGAGGGCGGCGCGCCAGCGATGACCGACAAGGTTGCGACCTCGGCGCGCGGCGGAGGGTCGCCGGCCACAACATTGTCCATCTCCCGCCACAGGGCCGGGAGATACGCGGCCATGCTCTCCTGCGCCGGGCGTTGCGCCAGGTTGAGTGCCGCCGGAACCGAGATGACGACCAACAAGCGGGGCCCCGGAGGTCCCGAAACGATGGCGGTCACAGGGACGTCGGTCCCCCCTTTCGTGTCGGGAACCACATTGCGCCGCAGATGCTGCACCGAGCCATCGGCTGCGTACAGATCCATATAGAGGGCGCCGGGCGGCACGTTCCTCACAGTTGCCATGAGCGAGCCGCCGGCCGGCACGGGGACATCCGGCACCACCAGCGTCAGCGCGTTCCGATTGCGGGTTTGCCTGACCAGATCAGCAACGGCCGTGAGCGGCGGACACAGCCCGCGGTCGAGCCGTTGGGTCGAGACACCCACGCGCAGGCCGGAGGCCCCGAACCGCTGCAGGAAGGCATCAAGTGCACTGCCCGGCAGGGCGGGCCCGGACACCAGGATGTAATCCGTGCCGTCAGGAACACCTGTATCGCTCACGTCAAGCAGCGAACAGGGGACCTCCATGGCTGCGGCGCGCACCCCCTCCAGCGCCGAACGCGGCGGCGGCTTCGGTGGCGACGCAATAGCCACCTTTGGCTCGGGTGCCTTCGCTGGCGGCGACGGGCTGGGTGGCGGCACGTCGGCCACGAGAGGACGGGTGCGCCGTACGACGATCGGCAGGCTGCCCGTCGCACTGCCGCCGCGGCCGTCCTCGACGAGGATGTCGAGCGAGCCGATCGGGCCGTACAGCTTCCCATCTGGCCGGAACGTGCCTGCCATGAAGTGATCGAGCGAGAATGCATCGTTGAGCCCCGCGCGCCGGCCCTCCACCCAGACTTCCCCGCCGCGCGGGAGGCCAATGATGCGCACAGTCAGCGGGTCCTGATCGGGATCGGTCGGCCGTGGGATGCCAAGCGGGGTCGGACCGGCGTCTTCGGCCACCTCCAGTATCGGGATCGGGCGGATCACCGGCGGGTGGTTGGGCGGACGTTGATAGAAGTAGAAAGGCTCGGATCCCAGCGAGCTGAATACGAAGGGTTCCTGCCGGTTCTGGGTCGCCTTCAGCACGGTGTCACGCACGCTGCGGAAGAACAGGCCAAGCTCCAGGCCCGGAATCTGCAGATGAGCGAGGACCGCCGCGGCGAACGGGCTGTGGTCCGGCCCGTCATCGGCAATCTGGTCGGCTTTCGCGGCCATTGCGACCAGCGTGTTGCGAGGCACGTTGTCGATCCGCGCCAGGCCGGAATGGGTCGATACAGCTGAACTGGAGCTGCCGGCGGACCGGAGTACCCGCTCGGTGAACGGATTGTTGCGGCAGCTATCGAGCATGACGATGCCGATCCGGTGCGCCTGCGCCACCTCTTCCAGCATCAACTCGAGCGGCAGCGCCTCGTAGGCGAGATCACGCGTCCGCTCGAGCCGTGCGTCGGCCGGAATCAGGTAGTTTTCGTGATCCACCTGCATGCCGTGTCCGGCATAGTACACGACCGCCGTATCGGCGCTCTGCGCGCGGATGCCAAATTCCCGCACACCCTCGGCCAACGTACGGAAGTCAGGGTTGTGGAGCTCCTTTACCTCGAAGTTCAGGCGGCGCAGCGCGTCGCCGATGGCCTGGGCATCCTTCACCGGATTGGGCAAGGCGGGCGCGTGCCGATAGGCGCTGATGCCGATGACCAGGGCGATCCGCGTCTCGGCTGTGGCAGGCTGCACCAGGAGCAGCACCACCAGGAGAGGCAACAACATCAGGATCAGCCGCCGTGCTGCCGCCGTTTTGACCGGACGGGCAGGTGCGCGATCGCTTGCTGGCCTACGCGTCATCGACATGCTCTTCCCGTGCAGGGACAACCCTGCCCCGACTCCCTTGAGCACATGGGAACCCAATTGCAACCGACTCGTCCATCAATCTGCGTGTGAGGCGGCCCAGCATCGCTGCGGCCGGATGTCAGTGCGGCCTCGTCTCGAACCGATACGGGGTCGCCCCCGCCGTCATCGGATCGAGGGCCAGGCGGTGTTCCAGCGGCGGAAAGGCTCGGCTGCCGCAGTCGGGTCGGTCGCACAGCCGGCAGGAAAGGCCGATGCCGACACGCGCGCGGTCGAGGTCCAGCCCATCCGCATAGACGACCTCCGGCGCATTGGCGACAGCACAGCCCATGGCGACAACGTGGGTCGGCCGCGGCTCGCCATAATGCGATACGGGCTGGCTGACGGTGCGCGCGAAACACAGATAGGCCGCGCCGTCGGGCAGCTCTGCGACCTGCACTTGGATGGCGCCAGGCTGGGCGAAGGCGGTGTGGACAACCCAGCGCGGGCAGGAGCCGCCGAAGCGGGCGAAAGGGAAGCCTGCGGCGGAGAAGCGTTTCGATACGTTGCCGGCGGGATCGACGCGCAGGAAGAAGAAGGGCACGCCACGCGCGCCGGGACGCTGCAGGGTGGAGATCCGGTGGCAGGCCTGCTCATATGACACCCCAAAGCGGGCGGCGAGGGCCTCCATGTCATAGCGCAGCTCGCCCGCCGCGGCGTGGAACGCGGTGTAGGGCATGATCAGGGCGCCGGCGACATAGTTCAGCAGCCCGATCCGCAGCAGCATTGCGGCTTCCGGGGTGGAGGGCGCCGCTTCGGTCAGCACCGATTCAACGGCATCGCGCGCCTCCAGCAGCGCCAACTGGAATGCCATGTGGAAGCCGCGGCTTTCCCTTGGCAGCGTTTCCGACAGCGCAAGGCCACGGGTCGCTGGGTCGTAGCGGCGGAGCGCACCCTCCAGCGGCTGCACGGTCAGGCGCACGCCATGCACCGAGCGCAGGCGTTCGGCGATGGCGTGATTCATCTCGGCCGGGACGCCGGGGGCGAGCTCGGCGGCCAGCGCCTCCGCTGCGTCCTCCAGGGCGGGGAAATAGTTGGAATGGTCGTCGAAGAAGTCGCGCACCTCCTCATTCGGCAGCAGGATGCGGCGACCGGACGGGAGTGCGATACCGGTCGCATCCTCGCGGGCCACGCGCCAGGCGCGATACAGCGCCAGCACGGCGCGGGCGGCGTTGGGGCTGCTGGCCGCCAGGGCCTCGATCTCATGTTCCGGCACGGCGTCAGTGCCGAGCAGAGGGTCGGAGAAGACTTCCTTGATGCCAACCTGGAGCTGGCGTTCCTGGGTGCCCGACAACTCCTTGAGATCGACGCGAAGGGTCTCCGCCAGCTTGATCAGCAGGGAGGCGGTCACCGCACGTTGGTCGTGCTCGATCAGGTTCAGGTAGCTGGCGGAGATGCCGAGCCGGGTGGCCAGCGCCTGCTGCGAGAGACCGCGTTCGGTGCGGAGCCGCTTCACCGTCCGCCCGATCAGCGTTCGGCTCATCTTTACGTCCTTTACAAAGGCGGTGCACAGCCCGTGAAGACAACGACCGGATTGCAGCTATCCGGCGCAATTAGCCGCTGACTTTCGCGCCTGCAATGTCAATTATTCACTCAATGGTCACGCAGGCAAGGAACGGATCGATGCGCACTTCTCCTTCTCTACATACACCCGATGGCATGCGGACAGGCAGCCACGATTTGCGGCAGGGGCGGCTGGCCGGGACGGTGCTGGCGCATGAGCGGCATGATGATGGGCTGGTGCACAATCATGCCTGGGCAGTCACAACAAACGACAGCGGCGGGCGGGCGGAAGGCGGCTATTTCGATGCGGCGGCGATGCAGGCCCAGGCAGGCCGGGGCATGGATGCCGCCGTGTCGATGGACGACCGCTACGATGACGGGCTGGTGCACAACCACCGTTGGGCAATGACGGCGCGCTAGCGGCACCGCCCGCCAGAACAGCGGCCGAACCGAGGGACGGCGGGGCTGTGCGCAACCCCGCCGTTTCGGTGTCGGCGCACTGGCTTGTGCGGGGCGATGCGAACGCCGATCATGCGCTGATGAGCGATCATGCAGCAGCCATCTGGCAGATTGCCTACACTGCTACGCAGTCCCGGCGGCAGGATCTTCTGGCCGCGCTTGTGGCACGGACGGGCTGGATTGTGCAGGCTGGTCCGTTCGCCGGGCTAGCGCTGCCCGAGCGCGCGTCGCAGGACGATCGCGACGCGCTGCCCAAACTGCTGGGCTTCTACGAGTCGGAACTGCATCCGGTGTTGGCCGACATCATCGCCGACGCGCCGGACCTGATCATCGATATCGGCGCCGGCTTGGGCTACTACGCGTGCGGCTTCGCGCGCGCCTTGCCGGAGGCGTTCGTGCATGCCTTCGATCCCGCGCCCGAGGTGCAGGAATTGTGCCGGCAGACCGCAGCGCTGAACAATGTCAACACACGCGTCTCGGTTGCCGGGACCTGCCGGCCCGACCTGCTGAACGCCCTCCTGCCGCGTGGCCGGGTGCCGTTGATCGTGTGCGACTGCGAGGGGCAGGAGCGTGAGCTGATCGATCCGCAGCGCGTGCCGACGCTGCGTTCGGCGACCCTGGTGATCGAGTGTCATGACTTCGTCGATCCCTCGATCACGTCGCTGCTGGTGGAGCGGCTGCGCCCGACACATGAGCTGATGGGGGTAGCGGAAGGGGCGCGCAACCCGAACGAGTCGGAGTTCCTTCGGGGGTTGCACAGCCTGGACCGATGGCTGGCGGTTTGCGAGTACCGGCCGACGATCATGCATTGGCTGGCGGCGCAGCCTCGGGGGTGAGGCCGGGGCTGGTTGCCGCCCGGTTTTTGAACCACGGAGTTCACAAAGGGGGACTGAGCGCCACGGAGGTGGGGCGGGCGCTCCGTGCCTTGGTGATCAGGCGGCTTTGCGGCGGAAGGCGTCGAGGCTGCCGGCGTGGATCAGTTCGCTGGGCAGCGTGTGGCCGACGATTTCCTCGGCCATGCGGCCGACCTCGATCAGCCTGTCGAGGTCGATGCCAGTGCTGATGCCCATTTCCTCGCAGAGCAGGACGAGTTCCTCGGTGCAGATATTGCCGGCGGCGCCCTTCTGGCCGGCGAAGGGGCAGCCGCCGAGGCCGCCGACGGTGGAGTCGAACTGGGCGACACCCATCTTCAGGGCAGCGTGGGCGTTGGAGACGGCCATGCCGCGTGTATCATGCAGGTGCAGTGCGAGTGTCAGGTGCGGCCATTGGGCGCGGACTTCGCCCAGCATACGCTCGATCCGCGGCGGGATGGCCCAACCCATCGTGTCGGCAAGGGAAAGCTCGGTGATCTCGGTGCCGGCTTCCTCGGCGATGGCGAGGCCGTCCTTGATGACGCGGATCACCTGCGCGGGGGTAACGTCGCCCGAGTAGTTGCAGCCGAACGCGGCCATGATGCCGAGGCGGTTGACCTTGACACCCTTCGAGAGATGCAGGGCGGTCTGCTTCTTCATCGCCTCGACGTTTTCGGCGTGGCTGCGGTGGAGGTTCTTCTGCGTGAAGGCTTCCGTGGCCGTCAGCGCGATGGCGCCCTTGACGGTCAGCTTATCGCGGAAGGCAAGAGCGCGCTCCAGGCCGTTGGCGTTGAACCAGAGGGCTGTGTAGTGGATGCCGGGTTTCGCCTTGAAGCCGGCGACCGTCGCCTCGGCGTCGGCCCAGCCGGGCACGATGCGCGGGTTGACGAAGGAGCAGACCTGGATGTGCTCGAGGCCGGTTTCCGAGAGCGCCTCGATCAGGCGGATCTTGTCCTCGGTGCTGATCGGGCCGGGCTCGATCTGGAAGCCTTCGCGGGGGCCTTCCTCGTGGATTTCGACGTGTTTCGGCAGGTCGCTCATGCTGTGGTTTCCTCGGCTGGGCCGGCGGGCGCGGCGCCGGCGTGGGCTTGTTGTCGTCGATCAGGCTGCTCGGGTGCAGCCGACAGTCAAGCCGCAATGTGGCGGCGCGGCCCTGCTCTGGCAAGCGAGGCAGGCGTCCGGGTCAGGTGGGCCGGCCTGTGCCCGGGTTGCCCGTGCCCAGGTTGCCTGTGCCCAGGTTACAGGACCTTCCAGAACCCGGTTTCCTCGTCCAAACGGGCGCGCTCGAGGCCGGAGAAATCCGCCAACGAGACGACGCCGAGGATGCGGCCGCTCTCGACGATCGGCAATGGCGGTAGCCGCCGTCCTGCATCAGGCGCAGGGCGTCGATGGCGCGCGGAATGATCCGTGGCTCGGGCCGGCTTGCGTCGCGGGCAATAGCTTCGCAGAGTGTCGGCCGTTCGGAACAGCGAGGAACCGCCCGCCATGAATCCGCTTGGGAACCTGTTTGACCTGCATGGCAAAGTCGCGGTGATCACCGGAGGTAACGGCGGCATCGGGCTGGGCATGGCGCGCGGCATCGCGTCGCTGGGGGCCAATATCGTCGTTTCAGGACGGAACGAGGCCAAGGCCGGCGATGCGCTTACGACGCTGCGCGGCATGGGCGTGGAGGCGGCATTCATCGCGGCCGACGTGACGAAAAAGGCCGCCTGCCAGGCGCTGATCACGGCGGCGCAGGAGAAATTCGGCCGGGTCGATATCCTGGTAAACAATGCGGGCACCTCCATCCGCAAGATGCCGCAGGACTTCACCGAGGATGAATGGCATCACGTGATGGATACGAACCTGACCAGCGCGTTCCTGTGCGCGCAGGCGGCGTATCCGGCGATGGCGGCGCAGGGCGGCGGGAAGATGATCAATATCGGGTCCATGATGTCGCTGTTCGGCGCGCCCTACGCCACGCCCTATGCGGCCAGCAAGGGCGGCATCGTGCAGATGACGCGGGCGATGGCGACGGCCTGGGCGAAGGACAACATCCAGGTCAACGCGGTGCTGCCAGGCTGGATCGACACCGAACTGACGCAGCGCGCGCGTCAGCAGGTGCAGGGGCTGCATGAGAGCGTGGAGAAGCGCACCCCACACGGGCGCTGGGGCACGCCGGACGACATGGCGGGGATCGCGGCGTTCCTGGCCAGCCCGGCATCAGACTTCATTACCGGGACGGCGATTCCGGTGGATGGCGGCTACTCGATCGGGATGTAGGCGGCCGGGATGTAGGCGGCCCTGGGGGGATCCATGGCACGGAAAGCGGCGGCGGGCAGCAATAGGGACCTGACCCTGAAAATCACCCTGTTGGACAGCAAACCGCCGATCTGGCGGCGGGTCGTGGTGCCTGAAACCATGAGCCTGGCCGACCTGCATAACGTCATCCAGGCGGTCATGGGCTGGGAGGACAGCCATCTTCATCAGTTCGAGATCGGCGAGCGGCGGTATGCGCGTCCCGGCATGCTTGACGATACGCTTGCCGAGGGAAGGGTCACTTTGAAAAGCATCCGCGCCGCGGGAACGAAGCGTTTTCGCTACACGTACGACTTCGGCGACAGCTGGGAGCATCTCATCGAAATCGAGGACAAGCCCGCGGCCGCGCTGTCACGACCTGTTCCTCTCTGCGTCGCGGGCAAGCGTGCCGCTCCGCCGGACGACAGCGGCGGAATCTGGGGTTACGAGGAGAAGGTGGAGATCCTGGCCAACCCGGAGCACGAGGATTACGACGAAATCAGCGAATGGATGCCCGAGGGCTTCGATCCGGAGCATTTCAGCGTGGACGAGTGCAATGCCGAGCTGGAGCGCCGGTTTGGCCGTGGGAAGCGCAGCTCATCGACGTGAGGCGGCGGGCGCATCCGTGCTGCGTGGCACCGGCTCAGGCCCAGTTCATCGAGCGCTCGACCGCCTTGTGCCAGGCGGAGGCGAGCCTGCAGCGCTGGCTGCGGCCCATGGCGGGGGTCCATCGTTCCGCCTCGGCCCAATTGGCGCGCAGGTCATTGAGGCCGGACCAGTAGCCGACGGCGAGGCCGGCGGCATAGGCGGCACCCAGGGCCGTGGTCTCGACGCAGGAGGGACAGACCACCGGCGCGTCCAGCATGTCGGCCTGGAACTGCATCAGGGTGCGGTTGCACACCATGCCGCCATCGACGCGCAGCGCCTGGGTTCGGATGCCGCAGTCCTGCTCCATCGCGAGCACGACATCCATCGTCTGGTAGGCAGTCGCCTCCAGCGCTGCGCGGGCCAAGTGCCCTGCCCCGGCGAAGCGCGTCAGGCCGGCGATGATGCCGCGGGCGTCGGCCCGCCAGTGCGGAGCGTAGAGGCCGGAGAAGGCCGGGACGAAATAAACGTCGCCGTTGTCGGGGACTGATTTCGCCAACGCCTCGATCTCGTCACTTGTACGTATCAGTCCAAGGTTGTCGC
>DASQVN010000299.1:0-3592 GCA_035640755.1 Rhodopila sp. | reverse complement strand
CGGAGGTCAGGTAGAACCGCTCATACTGCTCATTCCGGCTGGCCAGTGCGCTGCCGGCGAAATCCCAGCCCAGGCGGAACACCCGTGCCCGTTCCTGGGCCGAGACATCCCCGGCTCCGCGCAGGTAGGTATCGATCAGCGGGCGCAGGTCCGGGTCGGCGAAATCCGCCGCGGTCGGCGTCGCCAGAACGTTGTGTGAGCCGATCAGGCGGATGATTTCGTTCACCCGCGGGAACCAGTAGGGCAGTGCCGCCCGCAAGGCGTCCATCGGGCGGCGGTCGAGGAACCAGGCGCCGTTGCCGTGGTGATACGCGCCTTCCTCCCCGGCCATCACGGCCGAACGGGTCAGTTCCGCGTAGGTCCAGATCTCGCCGAGCATCTCCTGGGTGACGGGGTCGTTGGCGCCGATCGCCTCGGCCATGCGCGTCGCCAGGCCCCAGGCGAACTCCAGCTTCGTCCAAGCCCGGATCATGGTCTGCTGCATGGCGTTCGCGCGCCAGCTTTCCGACATCACGGTGTTGTAGACCTCAAGCTGGCCGTCGATGAACACGCGGTGGCGCGGCACCTCGACATTGTCGAAGATGACGAATGCGTCCTGCTCATCGAACCGGCTCGACAGCGGGTGGTCGAACAGATTGCCGTCTGCCGCGGCGAACCCGTCGCGGCAGATGAACTTGAGCCCCGGGGTCGCCATCGGGATGCAGAACGAGAGCGCATGCCGCGGGTCGGCGTTCGGCATCGGCTGGCTCGGGTAGACCGCGATCTCATCGGAGAACGGCGCCAGGGTCGCCAGCACGCGTGCGCCACGCACGACGATTCCGCATGCGGTGTCCCCGACCTTGTGAAGCTGGTACGGGTTCAGCCCGGTGGGCACATTGCCCTTCGACTTGTCCGACATCGCATGTATCAGCGTGTGCGTCAGGCTAAGGTCCTTGCGCCGCAGCTCCTTCTGGAACTCGACCAGGTTGTGGGCGCCTTCCTCGTTGCCGTAGGCGCCCCATTCGTCGCTGCGTCCGGCGAACCCGGCGTAGGTGACGTTCATGTAGTCCGGCGTCCGGCCCATCAACCCGACCGAGAACTCGGCGATTCGCCGCAGTGCCTTGTGCCGCATCTTCAGGTCCTGCTTCGAGCGCGGGATCAGGTGGCTGACGGCGATCTGCTCGCCGGTTTCGGGGTCGGGCGTCAGGCATTCCTCGGGGTGCTCGAAGTGCAGGTCGAACACGTCGGCGATCGCCTGTGCCGCGCCGCGCAGTCCGGGGTGGTCCATCGGGTCGGTGACGCGCTGACCCTGGAACCAGACCTGTCGGTCGTCGCGCAGGCCACGCAGGAATTCGGCGCCGGTGCGTGCTGGCATTGATCTCGTCCTCCCTGACCCGTTTCCGCCAGCTTGCCGCAACCAGCCGGCGCCCCGCCAGCCCTGTCCGGCTGGCGCAAACCACCCCCGCGTGCTGGCGCACGACGCCCCACCGTGTATCGTCATCCGGACGCCGACCAGACCGGAGGGACGCACCATCATGCCATCCGTCACAACCGAGCAGCGGGGCGCGGTCTCGATTATCCGCATCAACCGCCCCGAGAAGCTGAACGCCATCAACCAGGCCGTGGCGGTGGAGATGCAGCAGGCCTTCCAGGCCTTTGAGGCCGATCCCGGCCAGCGGGTCGCCATCCTCTCCGCCGCCGGCACGCGCGCCTTCTCGGCCGGTGCCGACGTCAACGATTTGCCGGAGATGTGGCGCGCCGTGCCCAATGTAGGCTTTCAGACCGACAAGCCGATCATCGCAGCGACCTCCGGCTGGGTGGTAGGCGGCGGGGTCGTCATGGTGACGATGTGCGACCTGCTCATCGCCACCGAGGACACCCAGTTCTATTACCCGGAAGCCAAGCTCGGCACCACGGCCGGCGGCATCAGCTCGCTCGCCGCCCGCATGCCGCACCATCTGGCGATGGAGATCATGCTGCTGGGGGCGAAGATCCCCGCCCGGCGCGCCTATGACGTGGGCTTCGTCAATCGCGTCGTGCCGAACGGCGCGCATGAAGACGAAGCGCTCAAAATGGCCGAGGAACTGCTCGACTCCGCCCCCCTGGTGATCGGCGCGCTGAAGCGCCTGGTGCAGGAGGTCGTGCCCGCCGGCCCGATCGAACGCATGGTTGCGACCAGCCAGACCATCGCCCGCGTGCGCCAGTCCGCCGACCTGCAGGAAGGCATCCAGGCGTTCAAGGAAAAGCGCCGCCCCCGGTTCACGGGTCGATAAGGGAGGACCCCCATGAACAACCGCCCCACCTTGCTGCTGTGGACCGACAACCCCGGCCCCTACATCGATGCGATCGGCGCCGTCGGCCTTGCTGACCGCGTGACCATCGACACGCTGAGGCGCGCGGACAAGCCCTCCGAACGCCAGATTGCGGAGACCGAGGTGCTGCTGACCGCCGCCGTCCCGCCCGGCCTGCTGCCGCGGATGAAGAGCCTCCGCTGGGCACAGGCGATGACCGCCGGGGTCGAGGCCTGGCTCGCGCTGCCCGACCTGCCTGACAGCCTGGTGCTGACCTGCGCCCGCGGCACGCACCGCGAATCGATGCCCGAGAATATCACCGCGACGTTGTTCCACGTCACCAAGCCGTTCGCCGCCATTGAGCAGGACCAGAAGCAGAGCCTCTGGCGCCACCGTGTCATGGAACCGCTGAACGGCAAGACACTCGGCATCCTCGGCCTGGGCGAGGTTGGCCAGCAGGTGGCGCGCATCGCCGCGGCACTGCGGATGACGGTCATCGGCACCAAACGGCGCGCCGAACCGCTGGAAAACGTTGCCGCGGTGCTGCCGCCCGAGCAGACCGACCAGGTGCTGGCGCGGTCGGACTACGTGCTGGTGCTGCTGCCTGCCACGCCGCAGACCGAAACGCCGCCCGGCTCTCCCGCATGAAGCCGAGTGCCTGGCTGCTCAACTTCGGCCGCGGCGCGGTGATCGCCGATGACGACCTGATCGCCGCGGTGAAGAGCAGGACGATCGCCGGTGCCGTACTGGATGTGTTCCGGCAGGAGCCGCTGCCCGCCAGCCACCCGTTCTGGACCACCGAGGGCATCATGGTCCTGCCCCATATCGGCGGCCCGCATCCGCAGCGCGACAACATCGTGGCCAGGCTGTTCGTCGAGAACCTGCGCCGGTTCCTCGACGGCGAGGTGTTGACCCAGGTGGTGGACCGCGCCGCGGGTTACTGACCGGCGGCAGCCAATGCCAATGCGATATTGTTACGAAAAGGCGCGGGAAGAAGCCCATTCCGCGCCCCGCGCATGCGTCGTCATGGTCGGGTCATGTCCCCGAGCTCGACCCCCGGCCATTCATCCCGGGTCAGCGCCGACGCTCGTTGCGCCGGGGTCGAAGCGCAGATGGCCGGGTCAGGCCCGGCCATGGCAGGTACGCAGTAGACACGGGTACGCAGTAGGTGGGTACGCGATGCCGGCAGCGGGCGTGCTCTTACCCTTCCGTCACGTCTGCGTCCGGATGGTCGAGCCCGTCGGAACGCTCGATGTGCCACTGGCCGTTCTCATCCTCGTACTCGATCTGCGTCGGCTCGCCTGGCACGTGCTGGGCCGCGG
>DASQVN010000298.1:0-2821 GCA_035640755.1 Rhodopila sp. | reverse complement strand
GGTGAGGACGGCGATCCGGTGCTGGGGCGTTACGGCGAGGCGTTGCGGGCGGCGCCGGCGCTGCGCGGGATCGGCTATCTATCCAGCGTGGTGGTCTATGGCGACCGCGGCGGCGCCTGGGTGGATGAGGATACGCCCGCCGCGCCGACCCAGCCGCGCGGGCATTGGCGGGCGGCGGCGGAGGCGGCGTGGTCGCGCCTTGCCAGCCGGTGCGCGGTCGATATCTTCCGGCTCGCCGGCATCTACGGGCCGGGGCGGTCGGCGCTGGATGAGGTGCGTGCCGGCCGAGCGCGGCGGATGATCAAGCCGGGGCATGTGTTCGGGCGGATCCATCGGGACGATATCGGGCGGGCCGTCGTGGCGGCGATGCGGCAGGATCGGGCGCCGGGTGTGCGGGTGCTGAACCTGGCCGACGACGAGCCGGCCGAGTCGGCCGCCGTGATGGCGGAGGCGGCGGCGCTGCTCGACCTCCCGCCGCCGCCGGAAATCCGCTACCAGGACGCGCTGCCGACGATGAGTCCGATGGCGCGCAGCTTCTGGGCCGAAAGCCGCAAGGTCTCCAGCGCGAAGACCAAGGCTGCGCTAGGGATCGCGTGGCTGTACCCGACGTATCGGGAGGGGTTACGCGCCATCCTCCAGCAAGGCCGCGACGGTCCGGCGTAGCAGCGCGAGGTCGCTCGGGCGGGACAGCCGATGGTCGCCGTCCTTGACCAGCACGATGTGCGTGTCGGCTGATTCGACCTGTTCGGCGATCTTCAGGGCACGCTGCCAGGGCACGTCGGGGTCGGCCTGGCCGTGCAGCAGGCGGACGGGACAGGTGACGGGGAGGCGGCCGGTGAGCACAAGGTGCCTGGCTCCATCCTCGATCAGCCGGCGGGTGAGCGGGGTCGGGTCGCCGTACTGGCTGGGGCGGTAGAGCACGCCGTCGCGTATCAATGCCTCGCGTTCCGCGGGCGTCATCGTGTCCCACATCAGGTCCTGGGTGAAATCCGGTGCGGCGGCGATGCCGACGAGTGCGGCCATGCGGTCGGGGCGGGCGAGCGCGGCCAGCAGCGCGATCCAGCCGCCCATGGAGGAGCCGACGAGGATCAGGCGGCCGGTGGTCAGGCGGTCGATGGCGGTCAGGGCGTCCGAGGCCCATTCGCCGATGGTGCCGTCCAGGAAGTTGCCGCCGCTGGCGCCGTGGCCTGAATAGTCGAAGCGCAGCATCTGGAGGCCGCGTTCGGCGGCGAAGCCGGCCAGGGCGGTGGCCTTGTCGCCGGTCATGTCGCTGCGGAAGCCGGGCAGGAAGACGATTGTCGGCCCCTGCCCTTCCACGCGTACCCAGGCGAGTTCGATGCCGTCGCCGCGGTCGAGGCGGCCGGTGGTTTGCTTCATCGGTCCTGCGCGCTCCGTCTTGCGTGATGGGCGGTGGGCAGACTACCCAGCGACGATCCCATGGGCAATTTCGGCGAGCCAATGTCCCTCGAGTCGCGCGTGATCCTGCAGGTGCTGCCCTCCCTGGTGACGGGGGGTGTGGAGCGCGGCACGGTGGAGATCGCCGAGGCGGTGGCGCGTGCCGGGGCGGTGCCGCTGGTCGCGAGCGGCGGCGGGCCGATGGTCGGGCAGGTCGAGCGGGCGGGCGGGGTCCATATCACGCTGCCGCTGCAGACCAAGTCGCCTTGGGGGATCTGGCGCAATGCGCGCCTGCTGGAGGATGTCATCCGGAGCCGCGGGGTGTCGGTGGTGCATGCGCGCTCCCGCGCGCCGGCGTGGTCGGCCTGGCTGGCGTGTCGGCGCACCGGGGTGCCGTTCGTGACGACCTATCACGGCACCTATGGCGAGGATCTGCCGCTCAAGCGGCAGTACAACGCGATCATGGCGCGTGGGCGGATCGTGATCGCGGCCAGCCATTTCATTGCGCGTCTGGTGATGGAGCGGCATCGGGTGGAGGCTGGACGGATCCGCGTGATCCCGCGCGGGGTCGATCCGGCGGAGTTCGATCCCGCGGCGGTGGCCGGCCCGCGGGTGGTTCGGCTGGCCGAGGCTTGGGGTTTGCCGGCTTGGGGATCGCCGGCGGGGCTGAAGGTGGTGATGCTGCCGGGCCGGCTGACATCCTGGAAGGGCCACGGCGTGCTCCTGGAGGCGCTTGCCCGGCTGGGTCGTGATGACGTTGCCGCGGTGCTGGTCGGCTCGGACCAGGGCCGGCGCCGCTATTCGCGGGAGCTTGCCGCCCAGGCGGCGCGGCTGGGGCTGGCGGGCCGGGTGCACATGGTGGGCGGGTGTGCCGACATGCCGGCGGCGCTCCTGCTGGCTGACGTGGTGGTGCATGCCTCGGTGCAGCCGGAGGCGTTCGGGCGGGTGGTGATCGAAGCCCAGGCGATGGGGCGGCCGGTGATCGCCTCCGACCTCGGCGGGCCGGTGGAGACGGTGCGGCATGGCGAGACCGGCTGGCGGGTGAAGCCGAACGACCCGGACGCGCTGGCGGCGGCGATTCGGGCCGCGCTCGACCAGCCGCCTGAGGAGCGTGCGGCGCTGGGGGCGCGGGCGCGGGCCTCGGTGCCCACGGTGCGGGCGATGCAGGACGCGACGCTGGATGTCTATGAGACGGTTCTGCGGGGCTTGCGGTCGTAGCCACCGGCGGCCGCGACGGTGATCAGGTCGCCCCTTTTCACGTATCGGGGCTGTCCCAGTCGGCCGCGTCTTCAATGCAGGCAAGGGCGTCTGCTTCCTCGGGAGCGCCGCGCAGGATCAGGGCCTGCCGATGTGCCTCCTTCCGGAAACCTGGCGCGCGGGGGATCCGGCACCCACAGGCGCAGCAACTTCATGCCCCTGGCACGCC
>DASQVN010000297.1:0-7635 GCA_035640755.1 Rhodopila sp. | reverse complement strand
TCTTGCGCACCGCGCTCGATCACCCGGCCCGCGTCGCGTCGCTGACGCTGATCTCCTCGGCCGGTCTCGGGTCGGACATCGACGAGGCGTTCACGCGTGATTTCATCGCCGCGGGCCGGCGCAAGCAGCTCGAACCGGTGTTGGCGAAGCTGTTCGTGGACGCGAACCTGGTCAGCCGCGACATGATCGAGGACCTGCTGCGCTTCAAACGGCTGGACGGCGCGCGTGAGGCACTGACGGCGATCCAGGCCGCCAACTTCGCGGGCGGTCAGCAGGGGGTGCTGCGCAGCCGCCTCGGCGAACTCGGCAGCATCCCGGTTCAGGTGATCTGGGGCACCGAGGACCGGATCATCCCGCCGAACCACGCGGCTGGCCTGCCGGCGGGCATCCAGACCCACCTGCTTCAGGGGGCCGGACATATGCCGCACATGGAACAGGCCGCCGAAACCACCCGCCTGGTGGATGAGTTCGTCACCCGGCACGCATGACCGCATCTGTTCCGACCACGCACCGCGCCGCACGCTTCCCGCACAGGAGACTCACCCAATGGACTACACCGCCATCGCCGAGGAACTGCGCTCCAACGCGCTTGCTCTCCACAAGGCCGCGCCGGACACGATGACCGCATTTCAGGCGCTGATGAAGGCCGCCTCGAAGGAGGGGGCGTTATCGCCAAAGGTGAAGGAGCTGATGGCCGTTGCGATCTCGATCGCAACACGCTGCGAAGGCTGCATCATCTTCCACGTCCAGAACGCAGCGCGTCACGGCGCATCGCGAAACGAGCTTGCCGAAACAATATCCGTCGCGATCGAGATGGGCGGAGGCCCCGCCACCGTATACGGCGGCAAGGCCCTCGCTGTGTTCGATCAGTCCCAGGCCGGCCGATAATCGTCCGAAGGCAACCGATGAGACATCCGTCATGACACTTGAGTGACAGGGGGCAGGCTCCCCGCCTCTGCTCCCGCCATGGCGGCCGCAGGGCCGCCGCTCACGACATGCACGGCCACTGCGGTCAACGGCGCGGAGGCCGGGCCGTGTCTCCGGCCTCAACCTGGGGACCCGCCCGGCATGACCGCGGAGCGGTCACCGCGCACGACCATCGAAGCTACCAGGTCAGCACCGTCCCGACGAGAAAGTTGTTGGACTGGGCATCGCGGGTGGCGCCGAGTGGCGCCCCAGCAGTGATGCCGCCAACCGCGCCCGTATTGAAGTTGAAGTCACCCTGGTGCCGATACATGTACATGTACTCGCCGATGAGCTGGATGCCCGGTGCAAGCTTGAAGGAGCCGCCGAAGGCGATTTCGTACTCGCGCCGCTGCGACACGCCGACCAGGCGCGGATCACCCTGACCGTTGATGAAGCCATACTCGGCGCCCAGAGCGATCGGCCCGTTCGCGTAGGTCACGCCGGTGACCACGGCGTTGGCACTGGGCGCACCGGCCGGCCGCATGGCAAGCTGCCCGGAGGTGCCGAGCTGGCCGCCGATGTAGTCAGCGGCGAAGGTCACGTTATACGCAGTGGCCGCGATGCCGCCCTTGTAGAAGCTCAGGTTGTCATACCGCAGGTTCGACGTCGTGCGGCCCGCGAACGTGGCCGGCGCCGCATTCGGGCTGCCGGCGGCATAGTTCACGCTCTCCTTCGCGGCGGTCTCGTAGAAGCCGTACGCCTTGAAGTCGATCGGCCCAAAGCTCTGCTGATAGCGCAGGCCAACGCCAACCTGGTTGTACCAGCGCGTCGGATCGGTGCCAGATGTTACGCTGATGCAGGTCGGCCCGGCCTGGGTGCAGCCCACGCCGGCGCCGCTGTTCTGCAACGAATTGCCCATGCTCGGCGCGAACTGCACACCGAAGTCGAAGCCGAAGAACTGCGGCGACAGATAGACGATCTTGTTGTTGCCGTACTCCGCACCCGCCTGCGATAGCCAGATGAACGGAATGCCGAGGCTGGCCTGCGGGCCGGTGGACTGGATGTCGCCACCGTTGAAGCCGCCCGAACCGGCGTCCCAGCACTGCGACGTAAAAATGCAGTTGTCGAACAGGCCGAGCACGCCGTCGCCCTGCCCCAGCCGCACGAGACCGGCCTGATCCGTTGCCAGATAGGAGAAGGCCCGGCGGACAAACAGTGTCTGGCCCGACGTGTTGCTGCTTGGGCTGGTCGCGGCGGCCGTCGGCGTTGTCGTCAGGGTGGTCGTCGTCGGGCTGGAACCGGTCAACTGGCCCGGATAGGTGCCGGAGGTGAAGTTTTCGCGGATTTCCACCGACGCACCGTAGCGCAGGCCGTTTGCCGCCAACCCGTCGAACGCCGGATAGAGACGCATATAGGAGGCAATCCCCAGCGGGTTCACCTTGTAGCCGCCCGGAGTTCCCGTAGCACCAGCAGCCGTCTTATCCGCACTGGTGTAGTTCGCGGTGACCTCAGCCTCGACCCGGCCGTTCAGACGAATGACAACGGTACCCGGCGCCGGCACCGCATCGACGTTGGGCGCGTAGATCGAGGTGAGTGACCCCGCGGCCGGGCTGCCGGACGGTGTGTTCGCAATGCCCCAGGCGTTGTTGTTGTTGTTTGATGCCGGACCCGCGCCATAGGGTGCGGCAAGCTGGCCCTGGCTCGGGTTCGCTGGCGTCTGGGCCATCGCCAGACTGCCGGTAGCCCCCAGGACCGCCGCGCTGGCCATCAGAAGTTTGCGCATGAAAATCCTCCTCGCTGCGCCGTTTGCCGGCGACGAAGGTTCCGCCCTCGGTGCCCCTGCAATTCAGGACGAGCAACTGAACCCGACAAAGGTAATGATGCCAAAATTTACCAAGCTGCAACCCGTCGCGGCCGCACAGCATGGCCTTTGCAAGACACCGTGGCGATCATGCCACGAAAAACTTACATTCTCTTACATGACACTTTGTTCACACCCGGCGTTTGTAGCTGCGGTTCCATATACAAACTGCAAATCTGCCATCTCCTTGGCGCAGATCACTTGAGCGTGGGTAGTCGGAAATCGTAGTTTATTACTGTACTTAAATAATATGCTGCGCGCCCCGGATGCCCGGGCGCGTGCACACACCCTGTCACGCCGCGCGCCCCTGATTGCCACGCAGGCGCCAGCTTCCCCATCATGGCCGGGCGGGTATAGGGATCTTCAGGGCAGGGCGCCGACCGGAAAACCTGGCACAGCCAATATCGCCTGCGTGTCATGGCGGAGCTATGCCGCCGCACCCGACGCGGGGACCGTCCGGCCATCCATTCGAAACGTATCCGAAACAAATGGCCCCGGCGACCCCCGGCCGCGTGCTGATGTCCGGCCCGATCAGCGTGCGCCGTCGCGCCGCCGCGATGATGCGGGCGGCACGACGCCGCGCCCTATCGCGCCAGCGGCCGGTACTTGATCCGGTGCGGCTCGGTTGCGTCGGCGCCCAGCCGGCGCCGCTTGTCTTCCTCATACGCTTCGAAGTTGCCCTCGAACCATTCGACGTGCGCATCCCCCTCAAAGGACAGGATGTGTGTCGCCAGCCGGTCGAGGAACCAGCGGTCGTGGCTGATGATCACGGCGCAGCCGGCGAACTCGATCAGTGCCTCCTCCAGCGCCCGCAGCGTATCGACATCGAGGTCGTTCGTCGGCTCGTCCAGCAGCAGCACGTTGTGTTCGGCCTTCAGCATCTTCGCCAGATGCACCCGGTTCCGCTCGCCGCCCGACAGCACGCCGACCCTCTTCTGCTGGTCCGAACCCTTGAAGTTGAATGCGGCGACATAGGCGCGGGACTGCACCGCCCGCTTGCCCAGGTAGATCACCTCATCGCCGTTGCTGATCTCCTCCCACACCGTCTTGTCGGGGTTCAGGCTGTCGCGCGACTGGTCAACGTAGCCCAGCTTCACCGTCTCGCCGACGCGCAACGATCCGCCGTCCGGCTGCTCATGCCCGGTGATCATCCGGAACAGCGTCGTCTTGCCCGCGCCGTTCGGCCCGATCACGCCGACGATCCCGCCCGGCGGCAGCTTGAAGGTCAGGTCCTCAATCAGCAGGTTGTTGCCGAACGCCTTGCGCAGGTTCTCCGCCTCGATCACCACATTGCCAAGACGCGGGCCAGGCGGAATGACGATCTCGGCAACGCCCGCCTGCAGCTCCTGCGACTTCTGCAGCATCTCCTCATATTTCGCGATACGCGCTCGGCTTTTTGTCTGCCGGGCACGGGGGGATGCAGCAATCCATTCCGCTTCCGCAGCCAATGCGCGCTGCCGAGCGCTCTCTTCTTTTTCTTCTTGGGCGAGCCGCTTGCGCTTCTGCTCGAGCCAGGAGGAGTAGTTGCCCTCGAACGGGTATCCCCGTCCGCGCTCCAGCTCCAGGATCCAACCGGTGACATTATCGAGGAAGTAACGATCGTGCGTCACCACCATCACCGTGCCGGCATAGTCGCGCAGCGTGCGCTCCAGCCATGCCACGCTCTCGGCGTCCAGGTGGTTCGTCGGTTCGTCCAGCAGCAGCACGTCGGGCTTCTCCAGCAGCAGCTTGCACAGTGCCACCCGCCGCTTCTCGCCGCCCGACAGGCGGGTCACCGGCGCATCCGCCGGCGGGCAGCGCAGCGCGTCCAGCGCGATGTCGATCTTGCGGTCCAGTTCCCACCCGTCCTGCGCGTCGATCTTCTCCTGCAGGTCCGCCTGTTCGGCGAGGAGATCGTTCATCTCCTCCTCCGACATCGGTTCGGCGAACTTCATGGAAATCTCGTTGAACCGGGTGAGTGCCGCCTTCAGGTCGGCAAACGCTTCCTCGACGTTCTCGCCTACGGTTTTCTCGGGGTCGAGCGGCGGCTCCTGCGCCAGGTAGCCCACCTTCACGCCCGGCGCGGCCCAAGCCTCGCCGCCGAATTCCGTCTCGATCCCGGCCATGATCTTCATCAGCGTCGACTTGCCGGCACCGTTCACGCCCAGCACGCCGATCTTCGCCCCCGGCAGGAAAGACAGAGTGATCCCCTTGAAGACTTCCCGGCCGCCGGGGAACGCCTTCGTCAGGTCCTTCATCACGTAAACGTACTGATAACTCGCCATGATCCATTGCTCACTGTCTGAGGGCGCGTTCTACCGCACGCAACCCGCCGTTGATAGCGGAGCCTGCGCTCATATAGCTTGACGCGCCAACGCCGCATCCCCACACCACGTCGCATGACAGACCCGTTCGTCCATCCCGCCGAACCCACCGCCGCCGCCGCGGTCGAGGCCATCGCCGATGAGCTCTCATTGTTCGATGACTGGATGGAGCGCTATGAGTTCATCATCGGCCTCGGCCGCAAGCTGCCGCCGTTTCCGGAGGAATGGGCCGACGACGCGCACCGCGTCCCCGGCTGCCAGAGCCGCGTCTGGATGGAGGCGGTGATGCGCGGCGGCAGGCTGTATCTGGCCGGCCTGTCGGACGCCGCCATCGTCTCCGGCCTGATCGCGCTGCTGCTGCGGGTCTATTCCGGACGCTCCCCGCCGGAGATATTGGCGACGGACCCGGCCTTCCTCAAGGACCTCGGCCTGCTCGAGGCGCTTTCGACCAACCGGGGCAACGGCATCGCCTCCATGGCCCGCAAGATCCGCGAGGCCGCGGCGGCGGCACAGCAGCCCGCCTGATCTGCCGGGCTGGTTAGCTGCCGATTCCCTAATCGGCCCCGATTAACCGGGACGAGCGACCAGGTCGTTCTTGATCTTGTTGTAGACGTTCGACGGCAGGATGTGCCGGCTCGACAGCTCATCGGGCGACTTGTAGGGCCGATTCTTGATGATCGCGTCCGCCCGCGCCTTGCCGATGCCCGGCAGCGCGTCCAGTTCCGCCGCCGACGCGGTGTTGATGTTCACCGGCCCGGATGGCGCTCCGGCGCGCGGTGCCATGCCGGGGTTGGTCGCCGTTCGTGCCGGCATTCCCGGGGCCGGCATTCCCGGTGCCGGCGTGGTGGGCGGCGCTGTCGGTACCGACGTCGTTCCCCGCTGGGGGGAGGTCTGCGTCGTCTGCGCCATCACCGGCATGGCCAGCATCGACGCGATCACACCTGCAAGCCCGATCCGCGTAAACGTCATGGTACGCTCTCCATTGCGTGGCATCGTGGAAACGGCGGGGTGCCTCACCGGTCCGTTCCGAAAGGACCGCGAGACGCGCCCGCTTCACCGGGTTTCGGCCCGGCCGCCGCATGACCGTTGCACGCTGTTGTCGCACATGGCGCTGCAGCCGCCGTCCAGGCTACACTCCCGGCAATGATTCAGGGAGGAGCGAAACCATGCGTCCGGAAGATGTTATCGCGGACCGCCGCCGCCCCTACACGGGTGCGGAGTATATCCAGAGCCTGCGTGACGGGCGCGAGGTCTACATCGACGGCGAACGCGTGGCCGACGTCACCTCCCACCCTGCCTTCCGCAACTCCGTCCGCTCGATCGCCCGGTTATACAACGCGCTGCACGACCCGAAGCGCCGCGACATCCTGACCTGCCCGACCGATACGGGCTCGGCCGGCTATACCCACCGCTATTTCCGGGTGCAGCGCTCGCGCGAGGAGCTGGTCGGCGCGCAGGGCGCGATCGCTGAGTGGGCGCGCATGACCTATGGCTGGATGGGCCGGACCCCCGACTACAAGGCCGCCTACACCAACACGCTGGGCGCCAACGCCGAATACTACGGCCCCTGGGCCGACAATGCCCGCGCCTGGTACAAGCGCGCCCAGGAAACCATCCCTTTCATGAACCACGCCATCGTCAACCCGCCGGTCGACCGGCACAAGCCGGCGGAGCAGGTGAAGGACGTGTTCGTCTGCGTGCAGAAGGAGGTGGATGGCGGCATCATCGTCTCCGGCGCCAAGGTGGTCGCCACCTCGGCCGCGTTCACCCACTACAACTTCATGGGCCAGTCCTCGAAGACCGCGACCGAGGACCTCGACATGTCGTTGATGTTTATCGTCCCGATCGACGCGCCAGGGCTGAAGCTGTTCTGCCGCACTTCCTACGAGCAGTCCGCTCGTCTGTACGGCAGCCCGTTCGACTATCCGCTGTCCTCCCGGTTTGACGAGAACGACGCGATCTTCGTGCTGGATAAGGTATTCGTCCCGTGGGAGGACGTGTTCATCTACCGCGACCCGGCGCGGGTGCTGAGCTTCTATCCGCGGTCGGGCTTCACCCAGGGGTTCCAGTTCCAGGGCTGCACCCGGTTCGCGGTGAAGCTCGACTTCATGGTCGGGCTGCTGGCCAAGGCGCTGCACTGCACCGGCGGGGATGACGCGCGCGGCAACCAGGTGCTGCTGGGTGAGGCGGTGGCCTGGCGCAACCTGTTCTGGTCGCTGTCGAATGCCATGGCCACCAACCCCAACCCATGGAACGGCGACGCCGTGCTGCCCGACCTGAAGGCGGGGCAGGCGTACCGGGTGTTTGCCCCTGATGTCTGGCCGCGCATCAAGGATATCGTGCAACGCACTGTCACCTCCGGCCTGATCTATCTGCCTTCGTCGGTCCGCGATTTCGCCAACCCGGCGATCGAGCCCTATCTGCGCCAGTACGTCCGCGGCTCCCACGGCATTGACTACAAGGAGCGGATCAAGATCATGAAGCTGCTCTGGGACTGTGTCGGCACCGAGTTCGGCGGGCGGCACGAGCTGTATGAGCGCAACTATGCCGGCGGGTGGGAGGATA
>DASQVN010000296.1:0-6514 GCA_035640755.1 Rhodopila sp. | reverse complement strand
GTGCTTGGTGCCTGGGGCGGCGGCCTGGTCTTTGATGTCTCAGGCTCCTACAATCTGGCGTGGCACATCGGCGTCGTCGTCGGCACCGCTGCCGGCATGATCCAGCTTCTGTTTGGCGGTCCTGCGCGTCCTCACATCGGTCGCCGCCCGGCCCTGGCCGAGGCTTGAGGGCCGGGCGGTCTGCTACGGCTGATCTGCTACGGCTGATCTGCTACGGCTGCCTGGGGCCGATGTCGCCGACCATACGGACCCGGACCCGCCGAGCATCCCCGGGCAGATAGGACAGCGGGATGTCCTCCAGCTCGACCAGCTTCAGATTGTCTCGCGCCGCGCCCGCAGTCACGGCACGCTGCTCGGCCTCTTGCTGGGCCGCAGAGATCGCCTGTTCGCGGGTCACGTTGGCGAAGATCCGGTCAACCTCGCCGCTGACCTGCGCGATGGCCGCGCCCACCGCATTGGCCACGGCATGATGCCGCACGCGGATGACACTGCTGCAGCCCTCAACCTGATCGGGGATCAGGAAGCTGCCGCCGCCCACGGCCAGCAGGATCACGTCGCCCGCCTCGGTCTTCATGCGGTCGACCCCTTCGGCGATCATCTCCCCCATTCGACCCAGTGCGCGGGTCACCAGGTCCCGGGGCAGATGGGCAACACGTGACGGGTCGCCCAGCACGACCCGCCCTGCGGCACAGGCGATATCGGTTGCCGTGAGCGTACGTCCGCCAAATACAAGCGCTTCGTCCAGCAGCCGGAACCCCACGCTGCGCGGCCCGATGCCCAGCACATCCGGCGCGATCTCGGTGCCGCCGCCCAAACCCAGCGAGAGCAGATCCGGCATCCGGAACAGTGTCCGCACACCGCCGATTTCCACTGCGGCATTGGCCTCACGCGGGAAGCCGCCTTTCAGATAGCCGATGTCGCTCGTCGTTCCACCGACATCAACCACGACACCATCGTTCAGCCCCGAGAGGAATGCCGCGCCGCGCATGCTGTTCGTCGGCCCGGATGCGAAGCACCAGACCGGGAACCGGCTCGCGACATCTGCGCGCATGATCGTGCCGTCGTTCTGGGTCAGGTACAGCGGGACAGTCAGTCCACTGCTGTTCAGGGCCGCAACCAGCGCGTCCACCGTCTTCCGCGCCAAGGTCTGCAGGCAGGCATTCAGCAGCGTCACGTTTTCCCGCTCCAGCAGGCCGATACGGCCCAGCTCGTGCGACAGCGTGATCGCGGCGCCGGGGAGTTCCTCGGCCACGATGCGCGCGGCTTCCAGCTCGCATTCCGCCGTCAACGGGGAGAAGACGCTGGTGATGCCGACCGACGTCAGCCCGGCATCCGCCATGCAGCGCGCCGCGTCACGGACAGCACCTCGGTCCAGCGGCACGATGGGGCGACCATCGTATTCATGTCCGCCGGCGACCATGTGCACCTGACCGATGACCTGAGCTGACAATTCTGCGGGCCAGTCAATGAACGGCGGCAGGCTGGCACTGGCGGGCAAGCCGATGCGCAGGGCGCCGACCCGCTGCAGACCCCGCCGCTCGACGACCGCATTGGTGAAATGCGTCGTCCCGATCACCACAGCGGTGCTCCCGTCAGCGTGGTCAGCCGTTTCCGCCAGCAGATGGTTGAGCGCCGTCCGGACGCCGCCGAGTACATCGGCCGTGGTCGGGGTCTTGACCGCGCCCAGGACATGACTGCCCTCGATCAGCACCGCGTCGGTATTGGTGCCGCCAACATCGATGCCGATGCGCTTCATGGCTGGGTTTCCGCCGCTACGTCGGCGAACACGCTGACATAGTCCGTATCGTGGCCAAAGGCGCGCGGTCCGACATGCTCGATGCCCTTGGGTGTGCGCAGGATCGGCGGTGCGGGAAGCGCGATGACGCTGACACGCTGGCCATAGCGCAGGCTTTCCGTGCCGATCGCCTCGCCCGAGACGCTGTCCAGCACGCAGATCAGGTCCGGCGTCGTGACCACCACCTGGCCATCGCGCCAGCCCACGGCAAACTCGTTCTGGAAGGCAACCGCAAACCCGCTGCCGCGGTCGTCATCCAGCCCATCGATCCGGGCGTGGCCGCGCAGGAACCCTTCAGTGGTCCGGCGCTGCACATCGGCGACCTTGCCACGGAACAGCATCTTGCCCCCCGCGGCGGCGAGTGTGGCGACAACCGGGTCCTCATGTGCGTGCCGTGCGCGCCGGACGTCACGGCCGAGGGTAATCGCCTGGGTCGTGGTGTGGAGGATGCCGTGCGCCTTCACCTCGGCACCGGTTCGCGGCGCCTTGCATGTCGCCGCGATCGAACCGACCTCGGTGCAGACCTTTCGGCTGATCCGTTCCATCCATTTCCAGCTCGCCGCTCGGCTGACAATCACTTCGTTGTCCCGGATATCGGCGAGCGTGAGCGGGAACATCGGCAGATCGGCAATCGCAAAGCTGGTCATCTGAGCCTCGGGGAACGCTCGGCCCATCGCGTCCGCATCGACCACCGGCAACCCGGTCATCGCAGCGACCAGCAACGGCTGGAACGCATTGCCACCGCCGATTTCCACCGACATGACTGCGGTGAATGGACGGCCCAGATAGGCTTCCATCATGCGTACGGGCTTGGCAGCAACGGCCGGATCGGACAGCCGCTCCTGCCCAACCAGCGGGGCGCCCATGTTGGACACCACAGCCACCAGCGCATCGTTGGCGAGCTCAGCGGGGTCCATCAGCCTGACCCGCAACCCTTCGGCATACAGCTTCCGCATGTTGAGATACGAGAGATAAGGCGATCCGCCGCCACCGGTCCCCAGAATCCACGCCCCTGTCGCCAGGGGCTCCAACTCCTCACGTTCGATCTGCCGCATCCGCCAGTCCCGATCCGATTGCCGCCCCGAAGGTTACCGGTAGCGGCCCTGAACCACCATACGGCAGGCATTTTGCGTCCTGACACAAACCACCTATCGTTCGATGATGTCCGCCGGATCGGAGGTGCCATGATGCCGCGTGCCGCATTCGTCACCATTGGCCAGTCGCCCAGAACAGACGTGCTGCCCGAAATCCTGGCGGAAACCCGAACCCGCCTTGACGTGACCGAGCGCGGCGCGCTGGACGGGCTGGATCATGCCGCCATTGCCGACCTGGCACCACGCGCGGGCGAGGAGCGGCTGGTGTCCCGCCTGCGTGACGGGCAGGAGGTGCTGCTTGGTAAGCCCGCGATCGACCGACGCCTGCATGAGATCCTGTCCGAGCTGGATGAAGCCGGCTTCGACCTTCTGGTGTTGCTGTGCACCGGCCAGTTCACCCGCTTCACCCTGCGCACGCCGTTCATCGAGCCGCAGCACACGGTCGATCATTTCGTTCAAGGACTGGCATATGGTGCCAGACGGATCGGCGTCCTGCTGCCGAACGAAGGGCAGATCGATGAATTCCACGGCATCCCCGACGTGGAGATCCAGGCGGCCGCGGCATCGCCTTACGTGTCAGACAACGAAGCTGCGTTGCGGCGGGCCGGCGCAGACCTGGCCGGGACCGACATGATCATCATGCATTGCATCGGCTATACCAGCGCGATGCGGCAGATCGTACGGCAGGCATCCGGCCGGCCAGTGCTGGTATCGCGGCAACTGGTGGCACATGCGATCGACCTGATCCTGTCATGACATCGGCGCGGACCGCACCATGCGGCGGGAACGTGGCGCATCCGCGCCTCTGGGAACCGGCGACACTCGTCCTGGTGCTGCTGCTGTCGGCGTTCGGCGCCGTCATCGGGCTGCAGTTGCTGACCCGACTTGGGGTCACGCCCAACACCTCGATCATTGGTGCGCTGGTGGCGATGGCCATGGCGCGGATTCCGCTCGGGCTGTTGCGCCGGTACCGCTCGATCCACGTGCAGAACCTGGCACAGAGCGCTATTTCCGCAGCCACATTCGGTGCCGCGAACAGCCTGCTGCTGCCGATCGGCATTCCGTTCGTCCTTGGCCGGCCCGAGTTGATCATGCCGATGTTCGCGGGGGTGGCCTGCGCCATGCTGCTGGACGGATTTCTGCTGTACCGTCTGTTCGGCAGTACGATATTTCCGGCAGAGGGGGCCTGGCCACCTGGTGTTGCCGCGGCCGAGGCGATCCGCGCCGGCGATGAAGGCGGCCGCAAGGCCGCTGTCCTGGGACTCGGCATCGGGGTTGGTGCGGCCGGGGCCTGGTTGGGCGTTCCGATGTCCGCCTTCGGCATCGCGTTCATCGGCAACGTCTGGGCGCTGGCGATGTTCGGCATCGGGCTGCTGCTGCGCGGCTATTCCAAGGTGTTGTTCGCCGCGCCTGTGTTCCAACCCATCCTCCCGGGGCGCGACCTCAATGCGGCGCTGGTCCCCCACGGCTTCATGATTGGCGCAGGACTGATGGCGCTGGCGCAGGTGGCGGTTGTCATCATCAGGCGGGAGGCGCCGGCCCAGGCAGGCTTGCTCCCCACCGCCCGTGTGGCCCGTACCCTCGGCGTCGGCGGCACCGGCTACCTGATGCTTGGTGCCGGGATTGCCCTTGGCGGCGGACTGGCCAGCGATCTTTCAGCCGCCATGCTGTTCGCGTTTGTGATCTACGCCGCGTTCGCGGCGTTCATGCACGAACTGCTGGTTGGTCTGGCAGCGATGCACTCCGGCTGGTTCCCTGCTTTCGCCATCGCGCTGATCACTTTGCTGATCGGCATACTGCTGGGCTTTCCTGCGCCGGCCCTCGCGTTACTCGTTGGCTTCTCCGCTGCCACCGGTCCGGCCTTCGCGGACATGGGCTACGACCTGAAGGCCGGGGTCATGCTACGCACCGGTATGGGGCCCGGCTTCGAGGCGGAAGGGCGCCGCCAGCAATTCTACGCAGCCGCCGCGGCATTTGTCGTAGCCATCATTGTCGTCGGCCTGACGTGGAAGGGCTACTTCGCGCAGGACCTGGTCCCACCGGTCGATCGGGTCTACGCCGCCACCATCCGGACGGGCATCACCGGCCCGGCCGCAACGGGGATGCTGATGTGGGCCGTTCCGGGCGCCGTATTGCAATTGCTGGGCGGGCAGCGCCGTCAGCTTGGTGTGCTGTTCGCCACGGGGCTGCTGATCGCCGCCCCGCTTGCCGGTTGGGCTGTTCTGGTGGGACTGGTGTGCCGGCAACTATGGTTGACAGCCCGCGGCCTAGCTGGACAGACGGCCATGGAGGTATTCGCGGGTGGGGTCATCGCCGGCGATGCACTGTTCTCGTTCTTCAATTCTGTTGCCGCGAACTATGCGCGCCGCCGCTGATGGCGCGGCCACCTCTGTCCACACTCCGGGTATAGGTTTCAGCCGCAACCAGCCTTTAAAGTGCCCAGGTCGTGCTAGACCGCCGTGATCCCGATGGGCACGGTATTCCACCCGGGCGCCTGATTGACCAATCCGAAATCAGCCACACCGTCGCCATTGAAGTCGCCGGCGACGATGGAAACGCTTGCGTTCGCCGCCAGGCTGGCGAGGTCAGGAGCCGAAACGTTACTGATCGTGAAGCTCGTGAGATCCGACAGCGCCACCGGGACAGAGGTCCATCCGGCTGCTTGATTGATCAGGGCCAGATCTGCCTTGCCGTCATTGTTGAAATCGTCAGCGATCACTGTTACATCAGGGCTTGCGGCCAGCGCGGCAAAGTCGGCAGCGGGCCGGTTCTGGATGGTCACACCCGTTGACGAAACAAGCGCTATGGGTACGGTGTTCCACCCGAGGGCATGGTTGATCAGTGCAATGTCGGCGGTGCCATCGCCGTTGAAATCGCCAGAGACGGCCTCAACATCAGGGCTCGCCGCGAGAGCCGCAAAGTCCGGGGCCGACAGGTTCTCGACGGTAAAGCCTGCCGTGCCCGACAGGGCAATCGGCACCGAAGTCCATCCGGCACCACGATTGATCAACGCAATATCGGCCTTCCCGTCACCGTTGAAGTCGCCCGACACCGCCTCGACACTCGGGTTTGCAGCCAGGCCAGCGAAATCAGGCGCGGAGATATTCTCGATTGTGAAACTCGTAGGACTCGCCAAAGCAATCGGCACGGAAGTCCATCCGCCCCCCTGATTGATCAGGGCCAGATCCGTATTGCCGTCACCATCGAAATCATCGGCGAGGATTTGGGCATCCCGATTGGCCGCCAGGGTTGCAAAGTCGGCAGCAGGTCGGTTCTGGATAGTGAACTGCATGAACGTCCTCCCCTGCGAGCTGTTGGTCTCCTAACGAGCCAGACAACGCAGGCAAGTATCATTACACATTCCCCGGTCAGACGATAGCATTCAATCGAGGTAAATGCTCGCTCACCATTTTATTTACTTGCTCTTGACATTAATCAACGGAGCTACTGGGGTTAGGCTCTTAGCCCCACCCCTTTCAGGGTCAGGTTCTTGCCTCTGCGAGGACACGGGCGGTTGTGACGTGGGTACGGGCGGTTTTGCCATCGACATAGCCCTTGGGTTTTTTCGACTTTGGCTTGCGTTTGCTGGTGGCGACGGGCACGGCTCCGCCGTGCTTGCCTCCGG
>DASQVN010000295.1:0-5456 GCA_035640755.1 Rhodopila sp. | reverse complement strand
CCAGACGATGTTGCCGGCCGGATCACGCACATAGATGTCCATGTCATCGGTATCATAGTCGGGCCAGTTCATGGTGATCAGCAATTCCGCCTTCAGCTCTACGGCCCCGCTCTTGGCGGCCGGGTTGATCAGCGCGAAGGCGATGAAGACCATGAAGGCGAGGCCGATGACCACATTGAACAGCATGTCCGTGAACGGAACAAAAGTCCCGTCATCGCTGCCGATCATCGGGTTCTGGTCATGCATGTCAGCCACGCTCAAGGGCGGAGATGACATAAACCTCGGTGACCTCGGTGATCATGTCAAATAGCTCCACCATGGCCGTCGTCAGGAAGTAATACTGCAGCTTGAGCAGCAGCGCGGTGGCGATCCCTGCAACGGTTATGTTCAGGGCGACCGCCATCCCGCCGCTCATGCCCGATAGCGCCTTGCGTAAGGTTTCCGCATCGAACGACGTCAGGCCGGCGATGGGGATCAGCATCAGGATGAAGCCCACCGCGGTGCCAAGCAGCGCCAGGCGCAGAAGCGCTTCGGAAACAAACATGCCCAGACGCTCCCGCCCGCGCAGGCGATTGGCCAGCACGCGCAGCAATGCGCCCTGGTCGACGTGGCGCCCACCCTGGATCTGCGCCTTGGCGACAAGGTTGGCAACATGCTGGGCAATCAGGCTGCCCTGCGGCAGATGCTCCACGCCCAGTACGTCGGCCTTGGTGCGCTCCCGCCCGCGCAGGGCGTCTCGAAACAGCCGCGCTGCCACCATTTCCTTCGACACGAACCAGGTCTGAGCCAGGCAATGCAGGCTGGTCAGGACAAAGAGCAGCAGAATGAACGACGAGATATGCGTCCGGTCCGTTCTGAACATCGTCTGGATGATGCTCAGCTGCCACAGTGACAGCAGCACAAAGACCGTCAGGCTGATCAGGATCATCCAACGCAGCAGCGGAACGAAATCCCGTGCCTGCGAGGGGTGACCAAGCAGGATCGAGCGGTGAAACGCGACAACAGTGCCCATGGCTTGGCTTCCCTGTGAAGGCTGGCGCAGAGAACGGTCCGGTTGATCAGACCCTACACTGCGCGCCGGCTCAAGGCGCTACTCGCCGGTTATCGCGCATCATGCAAGCCTCCGGACACGTGGGTGACGCTTCCTTGCCTGTTGAGCCAGGAAGGCACCGGTGCCGTGGAAAGAGTGTCGTGGCAGGTCGGCCGGCCGCTGCCTCGTCAAGCTGCGCCCCCTTCCCGGAACGCCCGGTACGCCTCATCGAACACCGCGCCGCTGCACGTGCTGTAGCGCGTCGAGACGTGGAACGGCACCAGCCGCCGCGCCTGCGCCCCGCGCGCCAGCATGCCCGCCTGCCATGCCGTCAGATGGTTCTTCCGCGCCGCCTGCTCCGCATCCGCGTGGAGGAATGCGCACTCGATGAACAATGCATCAGCGCCGAACGCCAGCCGTGCGATCCGGTCCCTGTTCATCGCGCTGTACCGGACATCAACGACGTAGGCGATCTTCTGGCCCGCCGTGACCTCCGCCACGTCGCGCAGCGGGCCAAGGGGCAGCTCGACCGTCTCCGTCCGTTCCCCGTTGCGCCGCAGCGCCCGGATCGGCGTCGCGTCGGCCTCGCCGTCGAGGACCGCCTGCTTCAGCCTCCTGAGCAATGGCCCGACAGCCAGCCCGCGTTCCTCCAGCCTGTTTTTCCAGAGGTTGACGTGCACCGGTTCCTCTACCGCGAACCCGAGGCAGGGCGTGCCATGGTCCAGCACGGCGCAGCGCACCCGGATCTGGCCGCAGGTGGCCAGCACATCGCCATCCAGCCGAGCCGCCGGCAGATCATCCCGCTGGAACGCGCGGGACGAACGGAAAACCGCCCTTCGCAGCTCCCCGCCCTCCCACACCTCCGTCACCTCGAACACCAGTTCGGCGTCGTACCTGTGGATCACGTTCCACGTGTAGGCCTGCAGCTTGTGATGCACCCGGTCGATGAACCCGGCCGGCCCATGCATGGCCACCGTCCTGCCGCGGCCCAGCAACAGCCGCAGCAGATGATCGAACCCCGAGAAGTGGTCCATGTGCGCGTGGCTGACGAACACATGGCTGACGCGAAGCAGCTTCCGCGGCGTCAGCGCCGCGATGTCACCGAGATCGAGCAGCAGCGCCCGCCGGTCGAACATGATGTCCGCGTACACGCCCGGATCACCGAGCGGGCCGTTGATGAGATCGCAATGGATGATGGGACGCACGAGCCCGGTCCTGCAGCCACGGCGCGGGCTCGCCCGATCACACCTTCACGGTGGATGCCGTGTAGATCTCGTCGATGGCCCGCGCCAACGCTGCGTTGAATTCCGCATCGCTCATGGACGACCGCAGCTCCTCGAGCAGCGCGCGCGAGAAGCTGGCGATCATGCCATGATTCCGGGCCAGGCGCCGGCAGGCATCGGCACGGCTGTAGCCGCCCGACAACGCAACGACGCGCATCACCCGGTCATGGGCGATCAGGTCCTTGTAGAGGTCGGGAACGTCCGGGATCGTCAGCTTCAGCATCACCTGCTGGTCTGATGGCAGTGCATCCAGATGCCGTGCCAGCGCATCCCTAAGCAGAGCCTCCGCCTTCGGCTTGTCGGGGCTCTTGATGAGCACCTCCGGCTCAAGAATGGGAACGAGACCGTGCCTCGCGATCTGTGCGCCGATATCGAATTGCTGCTTGGCGATCGCGGCGATGCCGGTTGCGGATGGCAGGTTGATCGTCGAGCGCATTTTGGTGCCGAAGATCCCGAGCTTGACCGCCCGGTCGAGCAGGGTGTCGAGCGCCGGGATCGGCTTCATGAGACTGACACCGTCGGTTTCCGCCTCCAGTCCCTTGTCGACCTTCAGGAACGGCACGCATCCCCGGTCCTGCCAAAGGTAGGAAGGGACTGGCTTGCCGTGCACGTCACCATCCATCGTGCGCTCGAATAGGATCGCGCCGATCACCTTGTCGCCGGTGAAGGCCGGCGCCGTCATCACCCGGACCCGCATCTGGTGCATCAGGGCGAACATTTCCGCCTCACCGCTATAGGCACTCTCCGGAATGCCGTAGAGGCGCAGGGCCCCAGGCGTCGATCCGCCACTCTGATCGAGCGCGGCGAGAAAGCCCGCCGCTTCGGTGATCTGCGTTTTCATGCTCTGGAGGGTCATGGACGTGCTCTACAGCCGTGGGGGGATTTCAGTATAGAGGCTGAATGGCATCGGGCCAAACCCGCCTTGCGGTTGGCCGCAGTTCGCTGCAAAACCGAAGGCTCCCATCGCGGCATGCGGACGAACAGCGTTGAGGCTGCCATGGCCGCAGCCGATCCGCCGGATGGGAGGCCTCTTCAGAGCGGCCCGAGTATCCCGAGTTCCATCGCCTTGATCTGCAGCGCCAGATATTTCGAGTTGATGCGGCATTGGGCCAGACCACCGGCGATGAACCACAGTCCTTGTTGTGGCGTGCGCTTGTACATATTGCTGAGCTCGCCATCCGCGCCGATGCCCCAGACCGGGCCGATGCGCTTGGCCATCTCCTCGCCAAGTGCGCGGCGAACAAGCTCGATTTGCGGATAGTAGCCGGTTGCCAGGACGATCAGATCGGCCGGAACCGTCGATCCATCCTTCAGCAGCACACCATCGGCGCTGAAGCGTTCGATCCGGTCATACTCCAGAAGGCCCAGTTCCCCCTTGATCATGAGGGCCGAGCTGCCTGCGTCGAGATTATATCCGCCGCCGCGGCGGAAATACTTCATCTGGTGACCGGTCTCGTCCTCGCCGACATCGTGCTTGAAGCCGATACCCTTGAGGCCCTGGATCATCTCCTTGTCTAGCTCGAGCATGCGCTTCGTAACGGCCTTGTAGGCCTCGATGATCAAGGGCGGTGTCGCGGAGGAGACAATCAGATCGCAGTCCTCCAGCGGTCCCCCTTCGTCCCAGATTGCTTCGTTGAGTCTGGCACTCGGGTCAATCGATACGACGGTCGTGGAGCCCCGTTGAATGAGTGTCGTGTTCACGCCGTGGCTGTACAGGTCGAGCGCGATATCATTGGCGCTGCTGCCGGTGCCCAGAATGAGCGCGTTCTTCCCTTTCCAGGCCGCGCCGCTGTTGAAACCTTCGGAGTGAATGACCTCTCCCCTGAAATCCGTCAGGCCCGGCAGGTCTGGGATCATCGGATAGGAGCTGACGCCATTGGCAAACACCAGATGCCGGGGCCGCACAACACGCTCGGCCCCGTCGGAGCGCTTCAGCCGAGCGGTCCAGCATTTGGTCTTCTCGTCCCATGTCCCACCGACGAATTCCGTATCGGTCCAGCAATTGATCTCCATGGCGTCGGCATAGAACTCGAACCAGTTTCCCAGCATGTCCTTGGGAATGTATGTCGGCCAGGTCGGCGGAAACTCCATGTAGGGCAGATGGTTCAGATGGATCGAGTTGTGCAACGCCAAGGAGTGGTAGCGTTTCCGCCAACTGTCGCCGATACGGGGCCATTTCTCGACGACGAGCGTGTCAACCCCCAGCTGATTGAGGCGTGCCGCGATCGAGAGACCCGCCTGGGCGCCGCCGATCACGAGCACCGCAGGCTCCCGATCCTCATAGGCAACAGCTTTCCGGCGCACGTCCGCCCAGTTGTCGCCACCGAAATTCCGGGAATAGGCGGCTCCGGTGGGCCGATTGGCGCCAATTTTCTCCTCGTGGCCGTCCAACGCCTCAAGCGTCGTCGAGAGTAGCCACGCCTTCATCTCGTCACCGGCGTCGGGCGCCGGTGACAGGCGGATGATGCCGGCGCCGCGGCCGTCCGCTGTTTTGAACTCGAAGATCGCCTCGACGCTGTCGATCCCGAGCCGCTTCACTTTGCGAGGTGGCTTTCGGCCCGGGGGCAAATGAAATCCGTGCGCGGCGGTGCGCGCCTGGTCCGCCGCGAGACGCGCCGCGACGTTGTCCCGGCCCACCACCGGTGTCAGGTGCCACGTGAAGGCCAGGACGTCGCGCCAATGGCAGTCCTGATGGAACAAGGCGCCGATCTGCGCCACATCCTCGGACGCAAGTGCGCTCTCGAAGGCCCGGAGCCAGTCCGCGGCGGAACGCCGGGCCTGCTCCGCGCGCTGAAACTCGAGGAAGGATTGATCGAAATCGTTCATCTTGGTCCGCTCCGCGCGAGATCGCCCTCAAAGGGCGTCACCTACCGACCAGTATGCAGGCATTTCGGCCAGTGTCCATGCGGGGATGTCGATGCGGGGCACCCGGTACGGGACATGCGTGTTGCCGCTCGAGGCAGACGCCGCGTCACGGGTTCTCTGCCATGAGGCCCGTCCCATATGAGTGGCATGATCCCCTTGTCCGTTCTTGACCTCTCACCTGTGCCTGAGGACGGCGATGCCGGCCAGGCGCTTCGCAATTCACGTGATCTGGCCCAACATGCCGAAGCGCTCGGATATCGGCGCTACTGGATGGCGGA
>DASQVN010000294.1:0-4720 GCA_035640755.1 Rhodopila sp. | reverse complement strand
TGGACTACTTTCACCTGCACGGCTACCTCAGATGGTCTCTGATCGTCCTGTTCATGCTGCTGAAGGCCGGCCTGATTGTGGCGGTCTTCATGCACATGGCCTGGGAGCGGCTGACCCTGATCTATGCGATTCTGCTGCCGCCGGTATTCGTTGTCGTGTTCATGGCGTTGATGACGTTTGAGGCGGACTACACGTTCCTGACCCGGCTCAGCTATTTCGTTGCCGGTCCGTGATGCGGCGGCCACGCGCTGTGCTGTTTCAGCGCGTGATTCACGTTTTTTGACGTGACCGCCGCAAACGATCACGCGCCCCCAATGATCACGCGCTATGCCGGCTCGAAGCGTGCCAGGCGGACGGCGGTGTGGCCGCGGCTGGGGCGCAGGCTGGGCATGACCAGCAGGCACTGGTCATGGGGGGTGCGGATTTCCGTATCTGCGTCCTTGGCGATCAGCGTGTTCCGGCGGGGGATGATGTCGCCGCCACGGTAGGGCTGCATGAAGGCGAAGTTCGCCGTCATGGCGGTCACTGCGGTTGTGACGGTTGCCACCCGGACCGGCTCCCGCCGTTCCGGCGCCGTATGGCGGCCGAGCAGGCCGGTGTGGCGCAGCAGGCCGAAGACGCTTGCGCGCATGGTTTCGACGGTAACGGCTTCCCAGTGCTGGCCGGCCTCAACCAGACAGGCGGCGTAGGGCGTGTCCTCACAGGAGAAACGGGCGTAGTCGATCAGCCGCCGGCCGTTCATGTGGCCATGATCCGCCACCACCAGCGAGGGCGTGCCGATGCCGATGCCCAGAGTCCGCCCTTTGGACGGCACGCCGCTGAGGATCAGCGGTTCCGACGGCCAGAGCATCGAATGGAGGTCGAGCAGGACATCGACCGTGTCGATCAACGGGCGGATGTCCCGCGCGCGGTCGAGCTCGATCGAGCGGCGCGGGCCGTCCAGGGTGGCGGTGTCCCAGACGCGGTTCATATCCTCATCGAGGAAGCGGGAGAGGGTAGGGCGCTGGGCGTCGAAGCGGCTGAACGCGGCGAGGTTGGCGAACCCGAAGGTGAGCTTGCCGATGCGCGGCGCCAGATTGTCGCGCAGCAGCCGATCCAGCAGGACGGCGCCGGCGAGCTCATTGCCGTGCATCAGCGCGAGCAGCGCGACATGCGGGCCGGGCCGGGCGGACTCGCGCGTGATGAAGCCGCGGATGCCGGTGTTGCCGGCCAGCCAGGGCGACAGGTCGGGCGGCGACAGCCGGACCTTGAAGTCGGGCAATGGGATGGAGGGAGCGAACGTACCCATGGCCGGATCAGGACAGCAGCCGATCGGCCAAGTGGCGGAGGAAGCGGTCGCAGGCGGCAAGCTCGGATTCCGCGATCCATTCGTCGGGCTGGTGCGCCTGGGCGATGTGGCCGGGGCCGCAGATGATGGTGGGAATCCCGGCCTGTTCGTAGAATCCGCCTTCGGTGCCGTAGCTGACCTTGCCGGTGCTGTTGGAGCCGGTGACCTGCTTGACCATGGCGGCGAGGGGATGATCCTCCGGCAGCCCCATGCCGGGCATGTCCAGCGTAGTGGCGAAGGTGAAGCCGCAATCCGGGCGCACGGCCTTCATCGCCGGCTCGATCGCGCGGGCGACCCAGTCACGCAGGCGGTCGAGGTGCCGTTGCGGGGGGTCGCCGGGGATGCAGCGCCATTCCATGGTGAACTGGGCGGATTCGGGGATGATGTTGAGGATGACGCCGCCCTGGATGGTGCCGACATGCACCGTGGAGTGCGGCGGGTCGAACCCGGCCTCGAACGGGCCTTCGGCGGCGAGGCGGCGGGCTTCCTGCGCGATGCCGTGGATGGCTTCGGCTGCGGCATAGATCGCGTTGACACCCTTCGCCGGTTCGCTGGAATGCCCCGGCAGGCCGCGGACGGAGACCGTGACGTTCAACTTGCCCTTGTGCGCCAGGATGGGCTGCATGCCGGAGGGTTCGCCAACGACGCACAGGTCGGGCTTGAGGCCGGAGCCGGCCATGTCCTGGATCAGGCGCTGGACGCCCTCGCAGCCGACTTCCTCGTCGTAGGTAATGAACAGGTGCAGCGGGCGCTTGAAAGGCCGAGTGTTGAAGTCGGGCACGGCGGCGAGGCAGGCGGCGACGAAGCCTTTCATGTCGCAACTGCCGCGGCCGTGCAGCCGCCCATCCTGGGGGCGCAGGGTGAATGGATCGGCGCTCCATGCCTGGCCATCGACGGGCACGGTATCGACATGGCCGCTGAGGGCGAGACCGCCCGGTCCGTGCGGGCCGATGATGGCGTGGAGACTCGCCTTCTGCGAAGCCTCATCCATGATGACCCGGCAGGTCACGCCATGGGCGTCGAGATAGTCTCGGACAAAACCGATCAATCCGAGGTTGGGGTTCCGGCTGGTGGTGTCGAAGCCGACGAGCCGGGCGAGCATCTCATGGGTGGAGAGCGCGGATGTGGCGATCATAAAGGCCATCCTATACGCGTTCACGTGGCGGGCAACCGGACGCGCTGCGGAAAATCGGCTTCACCCGCCGCCGAGTGGGCACGTCAGGCGGTTCCGATCAGGGACTTGCCGGTCATCTCGGGCGGTGGCGGAATGCCGAGGAGGGCGAGCAGCGTGGGGGCGAGGTCGGCGAGGCGGCCTTCGTGGATCGCGGGGGCATTGGTGCCCATCAGCAGCACCGGTACGGGGTTGGTGGTGTGGGCGGTGTGCGGGCCGCCGGTTTCCGGGTCCTTCATCAGCTCGCAATTACCATGATCGGCGGTGACGAGCAGGGCGCCGTTCCGGTCGCGGACCGCCCTGGCGATGCGGCCGAGGCCGGTATCGACGGCTTCCACCGCCTTGATGGCGGCAGGGAGGCTGCCGGTGTGGCCGACCATGTCGGGGTTGGCATAGTTCAGCACGATCAGGTCGTACTTGCCGCTTTCGATGGCGGCGACGGCCTTGTCGGTCAGCTCGGGCGCGGACATCTCGGGCTGCAGGTCGTAGGTGGCGACCTTGGGGGATGGAACGAGGATGCGGTCCTCCCCCGGGTAGGGCGTCTCCTGGCCGCCATTCAGGAAATAGGTGACGTGGGGGTATTTCTCGGTCTCCGCCATACGGAGCTGGGTCTTGCCGGCGCTGGCGACGACCTCGCCCAGGATGTTGGTCATGGCATCGGGCTCGAACAGCACGCCCATGAACGGGGCGAGGGCATCGGAGTAGCGGGTCATGCCGACGGCTGCGGCGAAGCTGATGATGCGGCGGCGTTGGAAGCCGTCGAAGGCCGGGTCGAGCAGGGCGGTGAGGATTTCCCGCACCCGGTCGGCGCGGAAGTTGAAGCACAGGATGGCGTCGCCGTCCTTCATACCCTTGTAGTCGCCGATCACGGCGGGGGGGATGAATTCGTCGAACTTGCCGGCGGCGTAGGCGACCTCGATAGCGGCGGCCGGGGTGAGGTGGCGGGTGCCCTGGGCCTCGGCGATGGCGTTGTAGGCCTGGGCGACGCGGTCCCAGCGCTTGTCGCGGTCCATCGCGAAGTAGCGGCCGATGACGGTGGCAACTGGGATATCATCCGGCAGGGCGGCGCGGAGCGCCTTCAGGTCGTCGAGGGATGACTGGGGTGGGGTGTCGCGGCCGTCGGTGATGGCGTGGACGACGGTGGGGATGCCGGCTTGATGCAGGAAGTGGGCGAGGGCGGCGCCGTGGTCCTGGTGGGAATGCACGCCGCCGGGGGAGACGAGGCCGATCAGGTGGCAGGTGCCCTTGGTCTGCTTCAGGGCATCGGTCAGGGCGGTGAAGGCGGGGGCGGAGGCGATGCTGCCGTCCTCGATTGCCTCACCGATGCGGACCAGTTCCTGCTTCACGACGCGGCCGGCGCCGATGTTGAGGTGACCGACCTCGGAATTGCCCATCTGCCCCTGGGGCAGGCCGACATCGTTGCCGGAGGTGTGCAGGAACGCGTGCGGGCAGGCGTCCCAGAGGCTGGTGAAGTTGGGTGTACGGGCCTGCCTGACGGCGTTGTCGGCGGTGTCCTCCCGCCAGCCGAAGCCGTCGAGGATTACCAGCATTACCGGTCTTGTGGCCATGGAGGAAATTGCCCTTTCACCTGTCCGCCGTTGGCGGCGATGGGTAGCGTCCGGCGCGGCGGGCGGCAAGGTGGGTGCAGCATGCAACGAGCGTTCATCGGCGCATCGCCCGGGGGGCGGATGCGGGCGGACGGCCGGGAGACGCGTGGGCAGGTGACGTGGCCCAAGGACATGGCCCAAGGATGTGACCTCCTGGCAAGAAATCGCGCCAGTATTTTGCTGGCTATTCATCGGTGTACTGCCTGCCGCAAGTGACGGGAAACCGAAATCCGGTGCGTCGGTGTCATCTTGCGCCAAACGACCTTGCTGCCTAAATTAACCCTCGCCAGATGCCGGTTGACGGGTCTGGCAGCCGAACCAAGAGCGTTCGCTCGTATCCATGTTGCTCAAGGAGGATGTGGTTATGAGGATGATGGACTTTGCACCGCTGACCCGGTCGTCGATCGGGTTTGACCGGCTGTTCGACATGCTCGAGCAAACCATGCAGGTCGAGCAGGCCGACAACTACCCGCCGTACAATATTGAAAAGGTCGGGGAGGATGCCTATCGCATCACCCTCGCCGTTGCCGGGTTCACTGCCGATGAGCTGTCGGTGACATCGCAGCAGGACCAGCTCATTGTGGCGGGCCGGAGAGCCCAGAACAACGGCAGCGA
>DASQVN010000293.1:0-4918 GCA_035640755.1 Rhodopila sp. | reverse complement strand
TCGGTCATGCTGGGCTACCGGTGGCCGGTCATGGGTGCGCTGATCCTTGCCGGCGCGCTCGCCTATCTCAGCCTCTCCGCGACCCTCACGCTGCGCTATGTCGCGCCCGCCGCGCGGCTTTCCAACCGATGGGACACGCAGGTCGGCGCCGTGCTGGCCGATGCCGTCGCGTGCAATACCGTGGTCAAGAGCTTCGCTGCGGAAGCGCGGGAGGATCATGTCCTGGCCCGCACTCTTGCGAAGTGGGAGACGCGTACCCGCCGGTTCTGGATCCGCGGCACGAACAGCGGCAGCACGCAGTTCGGCGCGTTGCTGGTCCTGCGCAGCACGGTCATCGGCACGGCGCTGTTCTTCTGGTGGCGCGGGCAGGCGACCCCCGGCGACGTGACCTATGTATTGACGGCCTACTTCGTCGTGCACGGCTACCTGCGTGACCTGAGTATCCACATCATGAACCTCCAGCGGTGCGTGAACGACATGGAGGAGATGGTGGCCCTGCATGTCGAGCGGCCCGCCCCGGCGGACGCGCCACGGGCCGGGGAGCTGCGGATCACTGCCGGCGGGATCGCCTTCCACGCGGTCACGTTCCGCTACGCCGGCCACGCGACCAGCCTGTTCGACCGCCTGACATTGACCATCCATGGGGGAGAGCGCGTCGGCCTGGTCGGGCACTCCGGGTCAGGCAAGACGACCTTCGTCAAGCTGATCCAGCGGCTCTATGATGTGACCGACGGCCGCATCACCATCGACGGCCAGAACATCGCCGCGGTGACGCAGGCCAGCCTGCGGCGGGACATCGCGGTCGTGGCGCAGGAGCCGGTGCTGTTCCATCGCTCGCTGGCGGAGAACATCGCCTACGCCCAACCGTCGGCGACGCAGGCGGAGATCGAGCATGCGGCGAGGCTCGCACATGCGCATGAGTTCATCATCCGCCTGCCGCGCGGTTACGCCACGCCGGTCGGGGAGCGTGGGGTGAAGCTGTCCGGCGGCGAACGCCAGCGGGTGGCGTTGGCGCGCGCGTTCCTGGCCGATGCGCCGATCCTGATCCTGGACGAGGCCACGTCGAGCCTCGACAGCCACTCCGAGGCGCTGATCCAGGATGCCATGGAGCGGCTGATGGTGGGGCGGACGTGCATCATCATCGCGCACCGGCTATCGACCGTGCGCGCGCTCGACCGCATCCTGGTGTTCGACCGGGGACGGATCGTCGAGGAGGGCAGCCACGCCGCCCTGATCGAGCGGGCCGGCCTCTACCGCGACCTGTTCACGCATCAGGCGATGGGGCTGCAGGCGATGTGAGCAGGCGATGGGTGGGCTGCGGCACCCAGATGGCCGAGGTCGTGTCGCCGAACGACACGGCCTCACCATTCAGGGCGCAGATGCCGATCCAGGCGCAGACCACCGCATCCATCCGGTCCTCATAGGCTTTCAGCTCCAGGGCCGATGCGTCAGGCGGCGGGGGTGGGAGAGAGGCAGCCGTGCCGGAAATCTTTGTATCGAGTAACGAGATGATCCTGCGCCATTCGGCCAGCAGCCGCAGTTTTCGTTCGCCGCGGGTCAGGGCCGGCCAGTAGAGGCTGGTCTTGCCGGCCTTGTAGGGCAGCCGCTTCGCGGCGCCGGCGAGCTCCAGCAGGGCAGGGTGGGGATAGACCTCGATCAGGGCGCGCCGCGGCTGGCCGGATGTCGCCAGGGTATAGCCGGCGGCGGTGAAGCCGGCCCGGAGCGCGTCGCTGATCGGGCCCGGCCGGACCGCGGTCGGCGAATGGGTGCCGCAATGCCGAGCGGCGTAGGCCTGCGAGAGAAGGTTGTCGCAGGGGCGGCGGGCGGTGATGGGGTGCAGCGACAGCGGCATGTCCACCGCCACGAGGTCGGGGCCGTTCGCATGCAGTTGCGTGCAGGCGGCGAGCAGTGCCGGGACGTCAGGCACACATCCGGCCGGCCGCGGTTCGGCCGGATGGCCGTACGCGGCGGCCAGGAAGCGCTGGTATGACGCCTGTGCGGTGACGAGGCGCCAGCCTGATCCGGTCTCGACCACCAGGGCGATGCCGCTGGGCTGCGTCGCCGTCCAGGCCGCATCGATCCCGAGCACGGCCCTGGGGTGCATCGTCACGATACCGGCCGGCGCCAGGCTCTCAGGCTTCCAGGTCGGCATCCCAGTAGAGGAAGTCGAGCCAGGTGCGGTGCAGGTTCTCCCGCGAGACGTGCCACTTCGCCGCCTCATCGATCTGGTGCGGCGTCGGCTCGACCGGGTAGGCGCGCAGCCTCAAGCCGCATTCCTTCAGCGACCGGCTGCCCTTGAACAGGTTGTCCTTCTGACAGCACGTCACGACATTTGTCCAGCTCGTCACCCCGCCGCGGGAGCGGGGGAGGATGTGGTCGAAGGTCAGCTCCTTCGCCGGCAGCGTTTCGCCACAGTACTGACAACTGAAACGGTCGCGCAGGAACACATGGTAGCGGGTGAATGCCACTTTTCGGCGCTTGTGAAACCGCTTCAGCGCGACGACGGACGGGATCGGGAAGGACTGGCGGGAGGAACGTACCTCCTGCTCATAGTTGATGATCGGGGTGACGCGTTCCTGCAGCACCGCGACCAGGGCATCCTGCCAGGACCAGACCGAGAGCGGACCCCAGCTCAATGGCTGCATGTCGGCGTTCAGGACGAGGGTCTGGAGGTTGGGAATGTGGCTCATGACCGCCTTCCCGACCGGCCCCATCCTAATGGGCCCCATTCCAACGGGCCCCATTCCAACGGGCAATGACCTGACCGGCGTGTCCCGGCACGCGATCGGAACGTGGGAAACTGCAATCCGCCGTCAGGCAAGCGCTACTCCCTTGCATCCGGAGCGCCGTACCGGCGGATCATTGTACGTCGAGATCATTGTACCTCGAACAACCGGTATCGTACACCACCGAAATCCTGGCGCCTATATGACAGAGCCGGTTGCGCGCCGCAACCCAAGTTACCCGCGCCTCTGGGGACGTCATTGTTTCGTCATGAAAATCCACGCTGCAGGGCGAGTGCGCCCAGCGCGATTCCGGTATCGTCGATGCCGTGCCCGAGTCGGGGGATGAAGTGCGAATCGACCGGCACCCCGGCGGCCCGTAACTGCGCCTCGGCCTCCCGCGAACGGGCGGCGGGCACCACGTCATCATCCTCGCCATGTACCAGCAGCACCGGCGCGCGGTTGGCAAGTTCCTGCGTCAGTGATTGCGGCGCCATCAGCGCGCCCGAGACGGCCAGGATCGCCTTCGGGGCTGCCTTGCGCCGCAGGCCGGTGAACAGCGAGACCATCGCCCCCTGGCTGAAGCCCATCATCGCGTAGTCGGCCAGGTTCAGCCGGGTCAACTCCTGGTCGATGAAGGCGTGGAGGTAGGGCGCCGCGGTGCGCAGCCCGGCCTCCATGATGGGCGGCGAGCGGTCCGCCACGCTCCACCACTGCCGACCGAAGCCGGAATCATGCAGGAACGGCGCATGGACCGATGCGAAGATCGCGTCCGGGCAGGCGTGCGACCACGCGTGGCCCAAGTCGATCAGGTCGTGGGCATCCGCGCCCAACCCGTGGCAGAGGACGACCAGTTGCTTCGGGGTCGCCTTGGAGGCCGGCCCCCAGTACAACGCTTCCAGACCCGCCATGCGCATCCTCCTGCCTGTATCCGATCCCATATGCGCCTGATATGAGCCTGATCACGCGCTTCGCGCCAAGCCCGACCGGCTACCTGCACCTGGGACACGCATTCTCGGCCTGGAACGCCTGGCGGCGGGCGCGCGATGCCGGCGGACGTTTCCTGCTGCGGCTGGAGGACATCGACCCGGCCCGCTGCCGCCCCGAATACAGCGCCGCCATCCAGGAAGACCTAGGCTGGCTTGGCCTTGACTGGGACGGCGTGGTGCGGGTGCAGTCCGAGCATCTGCCCGAGTACCAGGCTGTGCTGGACCGCCTGGCCGAGGGAGGTTTGCTGTATCCGTGCTTCTGCACGCGCGCCGACATCCAGCGGGAGATCGCCGCCTCGGCCGCCGCGCCGCACGGCCCTGACGGCGCGCCGCTGTATCCCGGCACGTGCCGGCGCCTGTCCGCGTCCGAGCAGGCCGAGCGGATCGCGGCCGGGGAACGGTTCGCGCTCAGGCTGGATATGGAGGCCGCGCTGCGTCCCGGCCTGACGTTCGTTGAGCAAGGGGAGGGGCGGATTGCCTGCCACCCGGAGCGTTTCGGCGATATCGTGCTGGCCCGGAAGGACGCGCCCGCGAGCTACCATCTGTGTGTTACGCACGATGATGCGGTGCAGGGCGTCACGCTGGTGACGCGGGGGGTGGATCTGAAGCCGGCCACCGATCTGCACCGGCTGCTGCAGGCGCTGATGGACTGGCCGGAGCCCGCCTATGCGCACCACGCGCTGCTGACGGATGCGACAGGCCGCCGCCTGGCCAAGCGGGACCAGGCGGCGACGCTGCGCTTACTCCGCGCTGCGGGGGTTTCGGCGCGGGATGTCATCGCCCGATTCAATCAATCGTAGTAGTGCCAGCGATTATGCTCCCACCGGCGGTGGTGGTAGCGGTGATGATGCCATTCATAGTCAACCGGCGTGACCGACTGATGCGCCGAGGTGGCATACGCGCGAGTCAAATGCGCCGGGACGGCGGGCGGTGCGGCCTGTGCACCAGCGCCGACCGCAATGAAGCCCCCGAGGGCGGCGAGGGCGAGTAGGGTCTTACGCATCATATCTGCCTCCTTCTGCAGTGCGGGCAACGTGGTCCCTCGATGTGGCGGCATAAAGACCGGATCGCGGCAAATAAGGGGTAGTGGCCCCCAGGGATCACCAGTCCGCGAGCAATCCGGCGGCAACCTGCTGTGTCCGGCGGCCGTTTGCGGTGGCGGAGGTCCGCATGTCCGAGCTGATCACCCACTCCCGATCCCCGCTG
>DASQVN010000292.1:0-3721 GCA_035640755.1 Rhodopila sp. | reverse complement strand
GGCCGAGGTAGATGTTCTCCGCCACCGTCAGGTTGGGGGAGAGGGCGAGCTCCTGGTAAATAATGGCAATGCCGTGCGCCTTGGCGGACAGCGGGCCGGTGATATGGACCGGCCGGCCGTCGATGCGGATCTCCGCCCCCGGGTCGGGGTGATAGGCACCAGCGAGGATCTTCATCAGGGTGGACTTGCCGGCGCCGTTCTCGCCCATCAGGGCATGGACCTCGCCGGGATGGACGGTGAGCTGAACGTTGTTCAGGGCTCTGACGCCGGGAAAGGTCTTCGACACGTTGCGCGCCTGCAGAATGGGCGCAGCGCCGGCTCCGCTGGACATGATCGCTCCCTGGACTTCCCCCCCGCCAGAGTCTGGCAGGAATTGTTGATTTGGGTGACGCGCTGGGCCCGGGTCACGGGCCGCAGTCTTTGTCACTGCCGCATCGGCTCGGCAGCCTCAACGGTGTTTTTGACAAGCGACAGAGAATTCATCGGATCGTGAGCGGGACCGGATCAGTTGGCGGCGTGATCCGGTCCGGCCGCGGGTGCGATCAGCCGGCCAGCGCGTGCCGCGCGTTGCGGACCAGCTTGCCGGGCAGGTCGCCGGTAGGCTGTCCATCGCGCCAGGTGATCCGGCCGTCGACGATGGTGGCATCGTAGCCGCGCACCTTCTGCATCAGGCGCTTGCCGCCCGCGGGGAGGTCGTTGACCACATACGGAGCGTCTGCGCCGAGGCGGTCCCAGTTGATGACGTTGATATCGGCCTTCTTGCCAACGGCGAGCACGCCGCGGTCATGCAGGCCGGCGGCGCCTGCGGTGTCGGAGGTCAGGCGGCGAACCAGCTCGGGGATATCCCACCGCTTCTTCTCGCGGCCCCAATGGGTCAGCAGCCAGGTCTGGTACCCGGCATCCAGGATGAAGGCGACATGGGCGCCGCCGTCGCCGAGGCCCATGATGGTGTTGCGGTTGCTCAGCACCGTCTCGGGCATCGACAGATCGCCGTACGCATAGTTGCCGAGGGGCATGTAGATGAAATTCTGACCGTCATTCTCGATCAGCCAGTCATAGGCGACATCCCGCGGCGTGCGGCCTTCGCGAGCGGCGATGGCGGCGGCGCTGTCCTTGGGATCGGGCGTGTAGTTGGGCGGGTTGCCGAAGCGGAACATGAAGTCGAAGGACAGGCGGTGGAACAGCGGGAAGGTGTTGTTCTTCCTGGGATCCTCGGCCAGGATCTTCGCCTTCACCTCCGGGTCGGCCATGCGGCGGGCACGTTCGGCGGCGGGCAGGTGGACGATCGTCTGGTAGGTGTCGCAGCCGAAGAACGGGTTCTGGCTGCCGGTCAGGCCGAGCAGGACGCCGATGGCGCGGGGGGCGACAACCGGTCGGATGGGTACGCCGTCGGCCGCGGCCTTGTCGGCTTGCTTCAGCAGGTCGCGCCACACTTCGGGGCGCGCATGACGCTGCGTCAGGGTAAAGACGGTGGGGCGGCCGCAGGCCTCGGTGACACGGCGGACCATCGCAAACTCCTCGTGATGGTCCGGTGCCCACTCGGAGACGATCTCCAGCATGCCGGTGCCGGCGTCCGTCATGCCCATGGCGATGCCGCGAAGCTCTTCCTCCTGCGCACGGAGGGTCGGGGTGGGGTCACCTTTCAGGGTCTTGTGGGAGAGGCTTCGCGATGTGGAGAAGCCGAAGGCCCCGGCCTGCATCGCCTCGCGCGTGATTTCACGCATCTGGGCGATGTCGGCCTGGTTGGCGTTCTCCAGGCTGATGGCACGCTCGCCCATGACAAAGACGCGCATGGCGGCGTGTGGCAGCAGGGCGCAGATGTCGATGTCGCGCCGGCGGCGGTCGAGGGCGTCGAGATACCCGCCAAAGGACTCCCATTCCCACCTGAGCCCCTCGTGCATGACGGCGCCGGGAATGTCTTCGACGCCCTCCATCAGCTCGATCAGCTTTTCGCGGTCGGCGGGTTTGCACGGGGCGAAGCCGACGCCGCAATTGCCCATCACCGCCGTGGTGACGCCGTGCTGGGAGGATGGCGTCATGTGCGTATCCCACACCGCCTGGGCGTCGTAGTGTGTGTGGATATCGACGAAGCCGGGCGTGACGAGCTTGCCCTTGGCATCGATTTCCTCGGCGCCATTGCGGAGGATCGCGCCGATGGCGGTGATCCGGTTGCCTGATACGCCAAGGTCAGCCTGCTTGGGGGCGGCGCCGGTGCCGTCCACGATTGTACCGTTGCGGATGATCAGGTCGAAATCTGCCATTGGACGCTCCTGCCGTGGAATTCCCCGGATGGTGCGGCAGGTTCCCCGGGCTGGCAAGAATCGGGGCGGGTTGCAGCCGTGCGGACGCGGTTTACACCGGCACAGTCAGCGCATCATACTCGTATAGCCAATCGTATCTCTGACGCACCTTCTCCGGCGTGAATTCCCGCGCGATGTAGGCGGCAGCGCCTTCGGGTGTGGCAAGGGCGCGGTTATGAAAGCGCTTCGTATTGTCGGCAGAGCCGCGGACGATCGCCGCGGTGCGGTCAAGACGCGCGGCCTCATAGCGCGCCAGCGCGTCTGGGACGTCGAACCGGTCCAGGCAGCGGACGAGGATGACCGCGTCCTCCAGGGCCATGTTGGCGCCCTGGGCGAGGAAGGGCAGGGTAGGGTGCGCGGCATCACCAATCACGCATACGCGGCCCTGGGCGAAGTGCTCCAGCGGGCCGCGGCCAAGGAGCGCCCATTTGTAGGGAATCGGGATGGCACGGATGATGGTCCTAACGTCGTCGTGCCAGTTGCGGAGGTCATGCAGACATTCATCTGTTGTGCCGGGCACGTTCCAGGCTTCGACGTGCCAGTCGTCACGCTCGACGGCGCCGACGAAGTTCAGGATTTCGCCTCGGCGCAGCGGGTAGGTGACGACATGACCGCCGACGCCCATCCAGTTGGCGCCGACCAGGCGGCGCTGATGCGGCGGCAGCCACTCCATCGGCACGAGGCCGCGCCAGGCGACGATGCCGGTGAAGCGCGCAGCGCCGTCCCCGAACAATTGCCTGCGGATGGCGGAGTGAACACCGTCGGCGCCGATCAACGCGTCACCGGTGACACACGCGCCGTCGGCGAGGTGCAGGGTGACGCGATCCGGGGTCTGGTCGAAGCCCGTCACGGCACGGCCGGGGTGGATGGCATCAGGCGCCAGGGCACGGACGGCGTTCACCAGCACGCGGTGGAAATCGCCGCGGTGGACCATCCAGTAGGGCGCGCCGAAACGCTCCACCGAAGTTTCGCCAAGGTCGAATATCGGCCAGCTCTGCCCAGTGGTGCCGAGGCGGATTTCCTTTTCGGTGGCGGCACATACCACCTCCCGCATGGCGGCTTCCAGGCCGAGGGCGATCAGGACGCGGGTGCCGTTGGCGCCGAGCTGGACCCCGGCGCCGACTTCGCGTAGGTTGGTGGCCTGCTCGAAGACGCGGACGTGATGGCCGCGCCGGATCAGCGCGAGGGCGGTGGTCAGGCCGCCGAGGCCGGCGCCGGCGATCAGGATCTCGGCCATGATGCTTCCCTCCCCAGGTGGTCGTTTTGGCGGATGTTATAGCGCGATCTGGTCAGGTTGACCGATTGTCGGTGCGGATCACGCTATACCTCATTGGGGGCAAGCAACGGCCACTCGCCGTCGGTCAGATCGCTTTCATAGCGCGAGCCACGGTGATCGTAGCGCTTGCCGTTCGCCCGTCTCC
>DASQVN010000291.1:0-5781 GCA_035640755.1 Rhodopila sp. | reverse complement strand
GGAGGGCACCTTGGCGTTCAAGGATAAGCGGCGGCCCGCGTGGTACAAGGCGGCGGAGTAACGACTCCGCCGCCAGACCGATCGGACGCGTGTGGCTTCAGGCTACTCCGCTCAGCTCCTGCACTGCGTTGCGAGGCGCGGGTTCTGACGCAGATCCCCGGCGCTGACATGCTCACACCAGTCGGGGGCTGGGCGCTTGGCCACCGCCATGACGGGCTGCACCGGGGCTGTCAGCGGCGCGGCGATGACCGGTGCGGCCGCGGCGGGCTGAGAAGCCGGGGCTGCGGCCACGGCTGTCCGCGGCTGGGCCGCACTGACCTGCACCATGTCCTCCTTGCAAGGCTCCGCCATGATCTTGCGGGCCTCGCGGACATTCTTGTCCTGGCACATCAGCTGGTAGGCGATGTCGGGGTGGCCCATGTTGTGCAGCAGAGCGGCGGCCTGGCGGCGTTCGCAGGCCCCATCGGCCCAGGTTGCGCCGCCGGAGACGCCAACGCCGGGCAGTGCCACGCCGCCGGAGACGCCGACAGCGCAGGGGTTGCCGCCGTTGATGCTGGGCGCAACGATTTCCGGCGTATTCCGCACGGTGTAGCTGCCGGCATAGTGGATGGTGGGGTCGCTGCTGGTGCCGGTCGCCCCGGCGCCTGTGCCGGACGTGCCGGTGGAGCCTGAAGCACCTGAAGCCGGCGCGGCGCCATTCCCGCTCGATCCAGATGAGCCGTTGCTGCCGGACCTGCCGCGGCCGCGGCCGCCACCCGTGCTGGTATTGATGATGACCGTTGCCGAGGAATTCGTGCCGATTGCCGAGGAATTGGAGTTCGACCGCGTGTTCGCCGTCGATGTGGATGATGACCCGGCGTTCGAGTTGCCGTTGCCGACCACCGCGCCGCTAGCATTCAGCGTCGGGTTCGACACCGATGAGCTGTTTGACCCAGACTGGTTCCCGACCGTCGTGACGTTCGATGCGTTCGAGCCAGCCGTTTGGGCGTACACAGCGCCGCTACAAAAGACTACCATCGTAGTGGCGAGCAGAAGCTTGCGCACGTGTGATCTCCCGTCGGGTATTGGTACATAATCGAAACGATGGGGCGGCATGGTGCCGCCCCAGGCGTTGACGGCTTAGTGGTGGTTCTTGAACGCGACGAACCCGCCGAGGTTGGAGTTCGTGGCGGTTGCGCGGGACCCGCCGCTGGCAGTGCTCGTCTGAGAACCCGAAGAGATGGTCTCGGACTTGCCGCTGGCCACGCCGCCGGTGATCGTGCCGCCGATGTTGGTCTGGGTCGCGGTCGTCTTGGTCTTAGATCCCTGCGGGTTCGCTGACGCCTTGGCTGTCGTTGACACCGTAGTGTAGTTGCCGGACACGGCGCCGCCGACAGTCGCGCCCTTGTAGGCGTCGCTCGAGCTGTCCGTGCCCTGGGTGCTCGAGATCCCAGCGACCGAGCCGGCCGTGGTGTTGTTGTAGTTCACGTCACCAGCGGCGATGCCCGCGAAGGCTGGCGCGGCGAAAGCAACGAAGGCGCCGGCGAGAAGAATCTTACGCATTTCCATTTGTCTCCAGTCTGGTCAGACACATACTGTTATAGGAACGGCGGCATTTTCCCGCGGTAAGCGACGTCTCAATCGCCTAACCCATCGCCTTTTCAGAGACTGTGACGGCAAGCATCTCATTCCAAGGTCGTTTCTGTTGGTGTTAGACAACATATTCGCGAGTCGCTCAGCCATCAAGTATTTATTTGCTATGAATGTCTAAATATCTGGGAATTTTGTGCCAACACTAATACATTGGTAGTCTTGCCTGTGTACGGGGGCGTGATACTTGCAGTAATGTGCAAGTAAGGCCATACACTCGTCTTTCAAGCCGCGCGAAGTGCATGCAACGCCCGCGGATCAAGACGCCGATCGGCGATACGTCCCGCGGTGCGGACCGGGCTGACACTGCGCCGCTTTGCGACCATCATGCGGCCATGCAACACCCCTTCGATCCCGGATACTGGACCGAGGCCGAACTGACCGCGTTCGGCTTCGCCAAGGTCGGAACCACTGTGCGGGTCGCGAAGAACTGCACGATCGTCGGCCTGCCGAATATCGCGTTGGGCGACCATGTGCGCATCGATGGCCCCAGTGTGCTGACCGCGACGGGTGGTTACATCCGCCTCGGTGACTACATCCATATCGGCGGCTTCAGCTTCCTGGCCGGCGGCGGCGGGATCGAGATGGCGGACTTTTCCGGCCTCTCCCAGCGAGTTTCTATTTACAGTGCCTCGGACGACTACAGCGGGGAGGCACTTACCAATCCGACGGTGCCACGGGAGTACCTCAATACCCGGATCGCGCCCGTGCGCCTCGGGCGACATGTCATTGTCGGTTCGGGCGCCGTCATCCTGCCGGGCTGCGAGATCGGTGACGGGGCGGCGATCGGCGCGCTGACGCTGGTGACCAAGAGCCTTGCCCCTTGGGGTGTCTACGCCGGCGCCCCGATTCGGCGGCTGCGGTCACGCTCCCGGTCGCTTCTGGCGCAGGAGCGTGCGTTGCGGCAGACGTCTTCCTGACCGCCAGTGGGCGGCGGGTCGTCGTCCTGCGCCCTGGAACGTCATGATGTCTTCTTGAGTGCTGGGCGCAGCTTTCGCGCCGGCAAGCGCATGACGCTGGCGAGCGCGGCGGCGGTGGCCAATCCCGTGGCGACCAGCAGGTCGATAGTCTCCGTGTCATGCGGGGCGATCCGGAACACCAGGGCTGCCATGGTTGCGCCTGTCGTCTGACCGGTCAGCCGAGCGGTGGCCAGCATGCCACCTGCCGCTCCGGCGCGGGTGCGCGGGGCCGACGACAGCAGGGTGCGGTTGTTGGGTGACTGGAAGAACCCGAAGCCCAGGCCGCACAACGCCATCCGCCAGGCGACACCCAGGATTGAAGTGTGGGCAGGCAGGGTCGCCAGCAGCAGCGAGCCGGCAGCCAGCATACTCAGCCCCGCCGTGCCCAGGATCGCGGCCGGCACCCGATCTGAGAGGCGTCCTGCCAGCGGCGCAACCAGACCCACCGCAACGGGCCAGGGCGTCATCAACAACCCGGTCTGAACCTGGTTCAGATGCAGTGCCGACTGGAAGTAGAATGGGAGTACGACGAAGGCGAGCATGTAGGCCGCGAACGAGCAGATCGAGGTGGCGACCGACAGGGCGAAGATCGGATTGCGCAGCAGATCGACCGGAATCAACGGTGAGGAACGGTGCCGTTCCCGCCGTATCAGCACCAACCCGGCCGCAACGGCGAAGGCGATTTCGACCGCCGAGATGACGCCGCCGCCCTCGCCTTGGCTGAACGTGTCGGCACCGATGAAGATCAACCCGAACATCAAGGCGGCCAGACTGGCGCTGATCCAGTCGAATCGCTGGCCTGAAAGCGGCGACCAGGGCAGGGCCCGGGCAGCGATGATCAAATTGACAATGCCAATGGGCACGTTGATGGCAAACAGCCACTCCCATGGGCCGACCGACAGAATACCCGAGGCAATGGTCGGCCCGGCGGCGGCGGCGATTGACACGACCAGGGCGTTCAGGCCCACGCCGCGGCCCAGGGCGGACTGCGGGTATGTGAAACGCACCAGCGCGCCGTTCACGCTCATGATTCCGGTGGCACCCAGGCCCTGGATGACGCGCGCGGTGACCAGAGCCGGGAGGCTGTGAGACAGGGCGCAGCCCAGGGAGCCAAGAGTGAACACGGCCAGGCCGGCCTGGTAGATGCGGCGATATCCGACACGCTCGCCCAGCGAGGCAAGCGGCAACAAGGTGACAACGATCGCCAACTGATAGGCGTTCACCACCCAGACCGATGCAGCGGGCGTCGTTTGCAGTTCCTTGGCGATGGTGGGCAGCGCGATATTGGCGACCGCCGAATCGAGCACCGACATCGTGATGCCGAGGGCGATCGCCAGCATCGACCAATAACGCTGCGGTGTCGGCAGCCCGTCGGGATGCACGGTTCGTGTCAGGGACAGGCCTCCGGCGGCTGGGGAATCGGCAGCCCGATGCGGGGCTCGGTGTCTGCGGGGACCCGGGATGAACGCGCGTGCCGGCGGCGCGGTTTTCCGTTGGCGCGAACCGACCTGCTCATCGGGGCGGGCTCAGAGGGCGCGCGGTATCGTGTTCGCGGTGGTTGGCGTGATTCCCTTATCTGATAGGCATGGCAGCGCAGCACAGATCCCCGTCCGCCCACCCCACCGGCCATGTGGTGCAGGCACCGCCCCGTCGTTCGGCGCATCCGCCTGGGCCCTGCGCGATGGTAATATTCGGCGCCGCCGGCGACCTGACCAGGCGCCTTTTGGTGCCGGCGCTATACAACCTGATCACCACCGGGCTGCTGCCCGCGCAGTTCGAGCTGATCGGCGTCGACCTCGCTGAACTGGATGCCAGTTCCTGGCGCAACAGCCTGCGCCAGATGATGGACAGCTTTGTCGGTCAGGCCGCCAGTGAGAGCCGAATCGACCGCGTGGATGAGCCGACGTGGGACAGGCTGACCAGGCGCCTGACCTATATCCGCGGCGACCTGAACGATGCCGCGCTTTACCAAAGGCTGAAACAGCACCTGGATCAGTTGACCGACACCGGAGGTAACTGCCTGTTCTACCTGGCCGTGGCGGACCGGTTTTTCGAACCGGTGGTCGGCCAGCTCGGCCGCGCTGGCCTGTTCGACGAGAAGCGTGATGTGGACGGCAAGCCCAGCCGATGGCGGCGGGTGGTCATCGAAAAGCCATTCGGCCATGACGAGGCCTCGGCCCGGGCGTTGAACGCCGCGATCCTGCGCTGCGCGCATGAGGATCAGATCTACCGGATTGACCATTTCCTGGGGAAGGAGACGGTGCAGAACATCATGGCGTTGCGCTTCGGCAATGGCATGTTCGAGCCGATCTGGAATCGGGACCGGATCGACCACGTCCAGATCACCGTCGCCGAAACGGTGGGTGTCGAGACCCGGGGCCGCTTCTATGAAAGGACCGGCGCGCTGCGGGACATGGTGCCGAACCATGTGTTCCAATTGCTGGCGATGGTAGCAATGGAACCGCCCGCCGGCTTCGATGCGCATGCCGTGCGCAGCCGCAAGGCGGACGTGTTCGCCGCGATGCGCACCGTCTCGCCGGACGACGCAGTGCGCGGGCAATACGGCACGGGAGAAGATGGCGCGATCCCGTACCGGCAGGAACGGGATGTCGATCCGGAGTCGAACACGGAAACCTACGCCGCCATGCGGCTGTCCATCGACAACTGGCGCTGGGCCGGGGTGCCGTTCTACCTGCGCACCGGCAAGCACATGTCGCGGCGGGTGACCGAGGTTGCCATCCGCTTCAAGCCAGCGCCCTATGCGCCGTTCGAGGATACGAACGTTGCCGCTCTACCGCCCAACTGGCTGCTGCTCCGCATCCAGCCGGACGAAGGAATCGCGCTGCAGTTCGAGGTCAAGCGCCCAGGCCCCGTGGTGGATCTGGCGGCGGTGCGTATGTCGTTTCGCTACGCGGACTGGTTCCCGAAGGAACCGAATATCGGGTATGAGACCCTGATCTACGATGTGATGATCGGCGACCAGACGTTGTTCAACCGAGCGGATATGGTCGAAGAGACATGGCGTGTCGTCGGCGATGTGCTGGACGCCTGGGAGAAGCACCGCCCGCGGGGATTTCCCAACTATCCTTCCGGCACCGACGGGCCAGCCGAGGCGGATGAACTGCTGGCGCGTGATGAACGGGAGTGGCGGCCGGTGGCCGATGACGATGGCCCCCAACATCATACGGCTCAC
>DASQVN010000290.1:0-2678 GCA_035640755.1 Rhodopila sp. | reverse complement strand
GCGCATTGTTGCTGCGGCCCGGCAGATCGGCGCCCTACAAGAAGAGCTGGGGAGCACGGTATCGGCGCTGGCTCCAGGAGCAGAAGTTCAGCATCCTGCGGATCAGATTGTGCTGCAGGAATACGTTGAGGCGGTCCGGCTCGCAGAGGAGCGTCTCGAACGCATCGAGCGGGCGATCGTTGAGTTCCTGCCAGGCTGGTCGCTGTCACCGGTCGTGAATGCCTTGATGGCCCTGCGCGGAGTGGACCTGGTGGTGGCGGTGTCGTTCGCGGTCGAGATCGAGGACATCAGGCGCTTTGAGAGCCCGCGCCAGCTCATGGATTATCTTGGCCTCGTGCGAGAGGAGCGTTCAACCGGTGAGACCGTCAGGCGCGGCTCGATCACCAAAATGGGCAATGCCCGGCTCCGCCAGCTCCTCGTGGAGAGTGCCTGGACGTACCGGTATCCACCGCGCATCGGCAAGCGCAAGCTCGCCATCGTGGCCCGTGTATCGCCGAAGGTGCGGGAGATTGCCTGGAAGGCGCAGTCGAGGCTGACAGCCCGGTTTCGAAGCTTTGCAGCACGCGGCAAGAAGCTGACAGTCATTTGCACCGCGATCGCCCGCGAACTTGCCGGGTTCATGTGGGCGGTAGCCCGAGAGGCGCAGCCGGCGCCCAGCAGCTGAGAAGGACGACCTCACCGGAGGACGGTTTCATCATCACCCGCGCACGGGCGGGGGACGAGGCCACGGCAGGGAAATTCCCGTGCCCCGCTATTCTTACTGTGTCATAAAACTCTTGCCCCGATTCGAGGGCGTTTGTCAGGGATGGAGATTCTCACTCGGCGGAGCGGGTTGTGGGTCTCGAATCCAAAGCAGGTGGCAGCGAATCACGGTTTGCGGCCTATGTCGAGGCGATCACGTCGGCGCTGGGGCACGCCGACCGCGCCGTGCCATTCCGGTCGTATTGCGCCGGACTGCTGCTGCCCGGCGCTCGCAAGAGCGTCGAACCGATCGCCGCGCGCGTGCAGCCGGCGCGCGTGCAGGCGACCCATCAGTCGCTTCATCACTTCGTGGCAAAGGCCGAATGGTCGGACGACGCCGTGCTTGCGGCGGTGCGCGCGCGTGTCCTGCCCATCATCGAACGGCAAGGTAAGATCCGGGCGTTGATCGTCGACGACACCGGCATCCCGAAAAAGGGCAAGCACTCGGTCGGCGTGGCGCGGCAATACTGTGGACAGCTGGGCAAGCAGGACAATTGTCAGGTCGCGGTGAGCCTTTCGGCGGCCAGCGGCCACGCCAGCCTGCCGGTCGCTTACCGCCTGTATCTGCCGCACGAGTGGGTTGATGATCCGGCCCGCCGCGCCGCAGCGGGCATACCCGACGATATCGTCTTCCAGACCAAGCCACAGATCGCCCTTGATCAGCTGCGTGCGGCCGTTGCAGCCGGGATCGACGCCGAAGTCGCATTGGCCGACGCGGGATACGGCAACGACACCGATTTCCGCGACGGCATAACCAAAATCGGCCTCGCCTATGCCGTCGGCATCCAGTCCTCGACCAGCCTGTGGCCGCCTGGCGCGGAACCGCTGCCGCCAAAGCAATGGAGCGGGCGTGGCCGTCCGACCTCCTCGATCCGTCGCGACGCCGAGCATCAGCCGGTGTCGGCCAAGCAGCTCGCGCTGGGCCTTCCCAAAAAGGCGTGGCGCCGGGTCACCTGGCGCGAAGGGACCAACATCAAGCTCACCGCGCGCTTCGCCGCCGTGCGTGTCCGCCCCGCGCATCGCGATTATGAACGCTCCACACCGCGTCCGGAGGAGTGGTGCCTCGTTGAATGGCCCGCCGACCAAGCCGAGCCAACCAAATACTTTCTGTCCACGCTGCCCGCGAACACCAGCCTGCGCGCCCTGGTGAACGCCACGAAGCTACGGTGGCGGATCGAGCGCGATTATCAGGACCTCAAACAGGAGCTTGGGCTTGGCCATTACGAAGGACGAGGGTGGCGGGGCTTTCATCATCACGCCACGCTGTGCATCGCCGCATACGGATTCCTGATCTCCGAAAGGGAAGCGATTCCCCCCTCGGGACCAAGCGCCGCCGTTCTCGTCGAGGAACATCGCCTTCCCGGTAGTTACCGACCCCGCGGATCCCCCAATCAGACCTGAGCGTCACGTGGCAACCTCGATCACTTCTGTCCGCACCGTCATCGCCCGCGCTATCGCCCGCGTCGTTCCGCGCTGCCCCTGTTGCCAACGCCTCAAACGCCGAGTGGACTTGTGACACAGTAAGACTAGATCAGTTCGTGCATACGAACCAGCCGCCCTGCGCAAGGGTGCCCGCCGTAGAGGACGAGAACCTCGTCACCGGCCGTGGCACTGTAAATCTTGTGGGGAGGGCTGCCACATTCCCAGCATCGGTCCTGGCGCACGCTTGCACCGTGCCGGGACGCGCCTTCGATACAACGCAGCCCGCAGTCGGCGGGAATGCCAGTGCCCCACGAAGAGCGTGGCCAGAGCGACCAGGGGTGCAGCATGAGTCTCACAAAGAACGCAAACCGCCCCACCGCCTCGTCTCATAACAGTAGACAAATATTAAGATCTTTCGCGGCTGGAATCGCATTGATCACGCGAACGTGAGCAGCTAGGTATTAACCGGAAGAGTGGTCTCCGGTGGGTCAAAAATGTCGGTACTGGGAATCAGA
>DASQVN010000289.1:0-3710 GCA_035640755.1 Rhodopila sp. | reverse complement strand
CTCATCCTCTGGCGACGACAGATAATGATCCCAGAACCATTCCATCGATGCCCGCGTCAGCATGTAATTCTCAGCGTTCTCCTGATAGGACGTGAACGGTGTGTTCCGCGCCGGCGCGGTGACCGGATAGATCAGCAACTGATACGCAATGGCCGGCCCACTGCGGTCACGCGCCATCAGCGAAACAACTGCGGCCAGGTTGCCACCGGCACTGTCGCCGCCCACCGCCAGCCGCTGCGGATCGACGCCAAACTCCCGCCCGTGCTCCGCCAGCCAATGCGTCGCCGCGAAGCAGTCCTCGGGCGCGCCGGGAAACTTCGTTTCTGGGCTCAACCGATAATTCACCGACGCCACCACGCATCCCGCCGCTTTCGCCAGCGCTCGGCATGGCTTGTCCACTACCTCCAGGTCGCCGATCACCCAGCCACCGCCGTGGAAATACACAAGCAACGGCAGCGGGTTTCCCGTGGACGGATAATACAGCCGCACCGGCAGCTTCCCGGCCGGCCCCGGAACGAGAATATCCCGAACCTCTGCCAGCACCTCCGGCTCGCCCTGCAGGTCCTTGAACCCGAGGGCAACATTCCGCGCCTGCGTCACGCTCATCTGCTCGAACGGTGGCAGCCCCTGCTTGTTGAACTCATCAAGCAGCGCCTGTGTCTGCGGATTGAGTGGCATCCCGGCGTTCCTCCCTTCACCCGATTGCAACGACGAATGCCGGCCACGTTCCGGGCGGCCGGCAACAGAAAGCCGCGTGACCGCAAGGCCGGCGGTCTGGCACCCCGGACCGCCGGCGCATCACGTCACGCCGCCAGCCGCTGATGCTCCGGCACCTCCAGCTTGAAAAACCGCGCCGCATTCAGCCCGAGAACCTTCGCCCGCTGCACGTCGGTCAGCCCGCCCATCGTGCGCTCGATTGCCTCGGCCGAGTGCGGCCAGGTGCCTTCATGGTGCGGGTAGTCGTTCGCCCAGGCGAAGTTATCAATCAGGTTGAACTTCTCGGCCAGATAGAGCCCTACCGGGTCCTCCTGGAATGTCGCCATCCCGTGCGCCTTGTAGTAGTCGCTGGGCAGCCCCTGCAGCTTCGGCCGCACCCACATGTGGTGCTTGCGATATGCCTCATCCATCGCTTCCAGCAGCCAAGGCACCCAGCCGATCCCGGCCTCGATCGTCGCGAAGCGCAGCCCCTTGAACCGTTCCAGCACGCCCGAGGCGCACAGATTCGCCACCGGCTCGATCGTCGGCGACAGCGAGTGCGTCACGTAATTGATCACCGCCCCGCCATTGCCGCGCGCCGCGCGCGGGTCACGCCCGGTCGAGATATGGAAGGTGATTGGCAGCCCGGTTTCCTCGATTAACCGCCACATCGGGTCGAAATGCGGCAGGTTGTAGTTCACATGGTCGATGTCGTGCCCGCCCCATACCGGCTTGCACGGCAGCGCGATCGCGCGATAGCCGATCTTGGCGCAGCGCTCGATCTCCTTGATCGCGCCGTCCAGGTCGCCCGTCGCGACACAGGCTACCGGCAGCATGCTTTCGGGATACGGCCCGAACTGCTCCCACGCCCAGTCGTTCCACACCCGGCATTGCGCGTTGGCGAACACGGGATCGGGCGTCGCCCACATCGCCAGCCCCTTGTTCGGGAAGATGATCTCCACGTCGATCCCGTCGGCCCGGTTGTCGCGGATGCGCTGCTCGACATCCGCTCCGGCCTTCGAACGTATCCAGTCCTCGCCCTCGAAGCTCATCACCCGCACGCGGTCAGGCCGGTAGCCCTCGCAGTAGCGCCACTGCACACCGTTCTCATCCGTGATGATCCGTGGCACCCGTTCGCGGTACTTGGCGTCGATCCGCTTCTCCCACAGATCGGGCGGCTCATTGGCGTGGCTGTCGGTGGAGACCATGAAGTATTTCTTCGGGTCATCGGCATGCGCCGTGTGCTGCCATCCTTGATGCCCGGGCGTTTCCAGCCGCCAGAGATTCGGGGCATTGATCGGCACGTCGTCCATGGTCGTCCTCCGTTTATTGTTTCGTCGTGAGCCAGCCTCTTACGGAAACTCCTGTGCGTTCCTGTACCGTCATGTCTGGGCTCGTGTCCCCGGGCTCGACCCGGGGATCGCCGGCCATCCACGCACGAGGGTTACCACCCGTCATGCCACCTGCCACTGCACCAGCGTATAGGGCACCGCCGCATCGTCATGCGGCTCAAACACCGCCTGCACCGGCGTCCCAATCCGCACCTCCTGCATCGGGTCGCCGAGAAGATTGCCGAGCATGCGGATGTTTCCTGCGTGCGGCAGCTCGACCAGCACCGCCAGGTATGGCCCATGTCCCTTCAGCGCCGGATGCACCGGATGCCAGCACCGGGTCCAGCTCCAGATCTGCCCTTTTCCTTCCACGTCGACCCACTTCAGGTCCCAGGACAAGCATTTGTGGCACAGCCATTCCGGCCCCCACTGCCAGGTCTGGCACTGCCCGCAACGCTGCACGCGCAGCACGCCTTGCCGCGTCCCCTCCCAGTACGGCAGGTCCAGCTTGTCCGTCTCGGTCACCGGCGCCGGCAGGCCTTTCGGAAGATAGGTCATCACAGCGTCTCCTCAGACCCGAGGATCATTGTCGATACAGGCGTCACCATCGGCCCGGCGATCACCCCCGCCACCTTGGCCCCCGGCACCTGCGCGGTGGAGGTGCCGCGCAACTGTCGCACCGCCTCGATCTGCAGCTCCAGCCCGTGCATGTAGCATTCTGCCAGATTGCCGCCGGATGTGTTCAGCGGCAGCTTGCCTGATGGCGCGATCAGGTTCTCCAGCACCAGGAACTCGTTGCACTCCTCCGGCTTGACGAAGCCGTGCTCGGTCAGGCTCATCAGCACGCCGCCGGTGAAATTCTCATAGCTCTGCAGCACGTCCACGTCCTTGGGGCCGAGCTTCGCCATCTCCCAGAGATGCGGTGCCACCGGCCCGAAGGAGGCCGAGGCGAAGTCCGGCGCGTTGAACGACCGCGCGGCATTCCGGTGGTCCGATCCCTGCGCCACCGCCAGCACATAGGCCGGCTTGTGCCTGAAATCCTTCGCCCGTTCGGCGGAGACCAGGATCAGCGCCGCTGCCCCGTCATTCTCCTGGCAGCAATCGAACAGATGATACGGTTCCGAAATCCAGCGTGAGGCGTCATACGCTTCCTCGGTCAGCGGCCGTCCGTGCATCACCGCGCGGGGATTGGATTGCGCGTGGTGGTACGATGCTATCGCCAGCGCCCGCAGCGCCTCCTGCCGGATGCCGTGTTCGTGCATGTACCGCATGAATTTCAGCGCGAAGCGCTGCGCCGGCACGAAGATGCCGTACGGATTGATCAGCGCATTGTCGCCCGACACTGTGCCGCCCGCCTGCGCCTGGCCGAACCGGGCAAACTGCCCCTGCGCCAGCGCGCGGTACACCACGGCGATTTCCGCCTGCCCCGTGATGATGGCGGCCGCGGCATTGCCCACCGCCGCCGCGCCGCCGCCACCCCCGCCGCCCCACTGCATATTGGAAAGACGCAGCTCCCGGCACCCGAGCGCCGCCGCGATCCGCGACGGATCATTCCGGTCATTGCTGTAGGATGCGAAGCTGTCGATATCCTGCGGGTTGATGCCTGCATCATCACACGCCGCGAGGATCGCCTTTAGTGCCAGCACGAATTCCGGATCGGGTGACTGGCCGTGCTTTTAGTAG
>DASQVN010000288.1:0-4889 GCA_035640755.1 Rhodopila sp. | reverse complement strand
CGGCCCGGCCGCCGAAGCCGGCAAGTTCCAGCTGCAAGGCGCCCAGCAGGCGCTCTCGATCGTCAACGAGAAGGGCGTGCTGGGCAAGAAGATGGAGCTGGTCGTCGAGGACGATCAGACCACCAACCCGGGCGCCGTGCTTGCCTTCAGCCGGCTGGCCTCTCAGGCCGACATCCCCGCGTTCATCGGCTCCATCCGCAGCACGCAGGTGCACGCCATGGCGCCCGACGTTCTGAAGGTCGGCAAGCCGATGATGATCGGCGGCACCGACCCGACCCTGACCCACATGGGCAACCGCTGGCTCTTTCGCTGCCGCCCGAACGACAGCTTCTCCGGCAAGGTGATCGCCGAATTCGGCGTGACCGACCTCAAGAAGCAGAAGTGGGCGATCGTCTACTCGACCGACGCGTTCGGCACCAACGGCGCCAAGGCGCTCGAGGAGGCGCTGAAAGCCAAGGGCCTTACCCCCGTGCTGATGCAGGGCTACACCAACCAGGCCTCCGACTTTTCCGCGGTCGTGCTGGCCGTCCGCCAATCCGGCGCGGACATCCTGGGCAGCTACTTCACGTTCGAGGGCGACCTCGGCATCTTCGCCCGCCAGCTGCGCCAGCTCGGCGTCCGCATCCCCTGGGTGGGCTCGCCCTCGATCGTGAATACAACCGCGCTCAACCTGGCCCAGGCGGCCCTCTACGGCACCTACGGCGTGGCCGACTACGCCGTAGACGCCACCCCGGCCAGCAAGGCGTTCGGCCAGAAATACATCGAACTCTACAAGACCGTCCCTGATAACCAGTCCTCCTGGACCTTCGACGCCGTGAACCTGCTGGGTCGGGCGATCAACGACGCCGGCAGCCTGGAGGCCGAGAAGATCCGCTCCGCGCTGGTCGCCATCAAGGGATTCGCGGGCGCCGAGGGCGAATACAATTTCGACGAGAACGGCGACGGCTTGCGCGGCTACAATATCGTCAAGAACGACGGCGGCAAGATCGTGTTCGAACGCCGCATCGACGTCAAGGAATGATCGGGACCGTCGCGGCGCCGGCCGGACACGGGGCCGTCGCTTGATCGACCTCGTTCCACAGCTGCTGTTCACCGGGTTGGGGATCGGCGCGATCTACGCGCTGGTCGCCCTCGGCTTCGTGTTGCTGATCCGCGCCGCGAGCGTGGTGAACTTTGCGCAGGGCGAATTCAGCATGCTCGGCGCCTACGCGATGGTGCTGCTCGCGGGCCAGCTGGGCGTCCCCTACTATGTCGCCCTGCCGATCGCGGTCCTGCTGATGGCCGGCTTCGGCGTGCTGTTCGCAGGTGCGACTTATTGGCCCCTGCGTCACCGCGGACAACTGCCTGTCATCATCAGCACGATCGGCGCCAGCATCTTCCTCGCCAACACGGTGCTGTTCCTATACGGCCCCAGCCCGGCGGTGCTGCCCGGCCTCTTCGATAGCCCGGGCTTCGAAGTCGGTGGCGTGTTCATGGACAGCCAGTACATCGCCATCATCGTCGCCGCGGCGTTGATGGTGCTGCTGCAATTCCTGATCTTCGAGAAGACGTTGCTTGGCAAGAAGCTGCAGGCAACCAGCCAGGACAAGGAGATGGCAAGCCTGCTCGGCATTCCCGTTGCCGCCATGATCCTGATTACCTTCGCTTACAGCGCCGCACTCGGCGGCCTGGCCGGCATCCTGGTCGCGCCGGTGCTGTTCGTCTCGGTCGGCATGGGCGCCCTGATCTCGCTCAAGGCATTCGCGGCCAACATCATCGGCGGCTTCGGAAACATACCAGGGGCCATCCTCGGCGGACTCGCGCTGGGCATCGTCGAAACCTTCGGCGCCGCCTTCATCTCGGTGCCCTATAAAGACGCGATCGCGTTCGCGATGCTGCTGCTTTTCCTGCTGATCCGACCGCAGGGATTGTTCGGCGAGAAGATCTCGGAGAAGGCATGACCGTCGTCGCCGAACTTCCGGCCGTGCGGCCCACGCGCGGATTAGCCGCCCTTGCGGCTGCGATCGCGGCCGTAATCGCGGTTGCGGGCTTCCTGCCGCAATCCGGCTACGTTCTGAACATCGTCATGCAGGCGGCGACCTATGCGGTCGGCGTCACCGGCCTCGTGGTCGTGCTCGGCTATTGCGGGCAGATCTCGCTGGCCCAGGCCGCCTTCTTCGGTCTGGGTGCCTATGGCGTCGGCCTGGGTGCGACCGATTTCGGCCTGCCCTTCTTCGCGGCGCTGCTGCTCGGCATGGCCGTCGCCGGCGTGTTCGGGGTGGCACTCGGCCTGGCCAGCCTGCGCCTCGGCGGCCACTATCTGGCGATGGTCACGATCAGTTTCCAGCAGATCCTGACCTTGGTCCTGGTGAACTGGATCGGCCTCACGCACGGGCCGGATGGGGTAAAGAGCATCCCGCGCCCACGCGTGCCGGGCCTGCAGCTCGAGCGCGGCGACCATTACCTGGCGCTCTGCCTGGCGGTGCTTGCGGCGGTGGTCTGGTACGCCTGGCGCCTGAAGACCACTCGGCTCGGCCGGGCCATGCAGGCGGTGCGCGACAACGAGATCGCCGCCAGCACCTGCGGCATCGATATCTTCCGCACCAAGGTGCTCGCCTTTGCGATCAGCGCCCTTCTGGGCGGGCTCGGCGGCGGCCTGTTCGCCGGCGCCTTCGCCTATATCAGCCCGGACCAGTTCACCTTCGGCGAGAGCATCGTGCTTCTGACGATGGCGCTGCTCGGCGGCGTACAATCGCCGTTCGGCGCCCTGCTGGGCACGGCCTTGCTGGTGATCCTTCCGGAGTGGCTGCGCTTCCTTCGCAACGTTTACCTGGCCGTCTACGGCGCCGCCGTCATCCTGATCATGGTCTTCCTGCCCGACGGGTTGTGGGGCTTCCTGAGGAACCGGCTCCGCCGCACCCGCCCGGCTCCTGCGTCCCCGGTGCCACCTTTGCCGCTGCTGTGCCGGACCGGGACGGTTTCGGAGGAGAAGGCGCTTGAGATCACCGGCCTCGCGAAGCATTTCGGCGGGCTGAAGGCCCTGGACGGCGTCGACCTGGCGGTCCGCCGCGGCACCGTGCATGCGCTGATCGGGCCGAACGGGTCGGGCAAGACCACCTTCATCAACGTGGCGACCGGCCTGTATCGGGCGACCGCCGGCCGGATCGCGCTCGCCGGGCGCGACGTGACCGCCACGGCGCCGCATGTCCGAACGCGGATGGGCCTGGCCCGAACCTTCCAGAACATCCGCGTCTTCCGGGGCATGACCGTCCTCGAGAACGTCATAATCGGCGCCGAGCGGCCCGGCAACGACATCGCCGAGAACCCCTCCCTCGTGGTCGCCCGCGCGCTTGCGGCGCTGGACTTCGTGGGTTTGCGCGCCGATGCCAACCGCCTCGTCGGCACGCTCTCCTACGGCCACCAGCGCTATGTCGAGATCGCCCGCGCGCTCGCCGGCAGCCCGCATCTCCTCTTGTTGGACGAACCGGCGGCCGGGCTGAACCTCTCGGAAAAGCACGAGCTCGGCTTGTTGCTACAGCGATTGAAGGGGCACGGCCTCACCATCCTGATCGTCGATCACGACATGAACCTGGTCGAGCAAGTGGCCGACCACATCACCGTGCTGAATTTCGGCCGACGCATCGCCGACGGACGCCCGCGCGACGTGCTGGCTCATCCCGACGTGATCGCCGCCTATCTCGGGGAGCCGCGCGATGCCGCTGCTTGAGATCGAGGGGCTGCACGCGAGCTATGGGGCCGCCGAGGTGTTGAAGGGGCTCTCGCTCAACGTGAACGAGGGCGAGATCGTGGCGCTACTGGGTGCCAACGGGGCCGGCAAGTCCACGACCTTGCGTGCCATCTCCGGCCTGGTGCCGCAGGTATCGGGCAGGCTGACCTTCGCTGGCCGGTCACTGCTTGGGCTGAAGCCGGAGGGCATCGTTCGCCTGGGTGTCGCGCATGTGCCGGAGGGACGCCGGGTCTTCCCGGGCCTGACTGTGCGCGAGAACATCTTGCTCGGCGGCAGCAACCGCAGGGGCGTGGGTCGCCGCGTGCTGGAGCGCGAGACGGACGAAATGTTCGGCTTCTTCCCGGATCTGAAGCGGCTCGAACACGCTTTGGGCTGGACCTTGTCCGGCGGCCAGCTACAGATGGTCGCGGTCGCGCGCGGCATGATGGCCCGGCCGAAGCTGCTGCTCCTCGACGAACCGAGCCTCGGGCTTGCGCCCTTGATAGTGCAGCAAGTGTTCCGAATCGTTGCCGACATCCGCGCCCGCGGCACCACGGTGCTGCTGGTGGAACAGAACGCCCACATGGCACTGAGGGTGGCGGACCGCGGCTACGTGCTGGAAACCGGCAGCCTTCTGATCAGCGGCAAGCCAGACGAGTTATGGGGCAACGAGGATGTCCGCGCCGCTTATCTCGGCGGCAAAGCGGTGGCGGCCGAGCACTGAGCTGCCCGACCTCATGGCGGCGTTGTCGGATCCGGAGGCGCAGGCCGAGGCGTCTGAGGCGCGCTTCGCTCTTTAATCGACAAGATCGTCCTGATGCCAGACGAGACGGCACCGTAAGCGTCGCGGGGTCGCCCTCTAGCGTTGGCTTAGCGCGTCGTGATCGGAGTTCGGAATGGACACGATCACGCCGGACCTGATCGACGATGCTGCGAGCGGTCATACGACCGGTCGTATGAGTGGTCGTAACGCGATCGAGGTACTGGTGCGGGCGGACCGGCGCCGGTCGTGGACGGCGGAGCAGAAGCGCGAGATCGTCCTCGAGAGCTTGAACCCGGAGCAGACCGCTGCAGAGGTCGCGCGCAAGCACGGGACCACGACCTGGCAGCTCTACACCTGGCGGCGGCAAATGGTGAGCTTGCGCACCGAAGCGGCCCGTCAAATTGCCGAGATTTGCCTCTG
>DASQVN010000287.1:0-3194 GCA_035640755.1 Rhodopila sp. | reverse complement strand
GGGAGGTCGATGCACCAGATGTCGGACGATACGCCGCCCGTCAGGCGTTCTCCAGGCGCGGGACGATGGTCCAGTAGGCCCATGCGGCGCAGGGCATCCAGGATTTCGGCAGGCGCTTCCTCCATGGTCAGGGTTCCTGGCCGGAAAGGCCGGCACGATGGCAGCGGCGGCAGGGGAGATCAAGCGGGCCGGGCAGAAGGATGGCGAGGTCAGGGATCCGGGGGGCGCGTCACGGTGCCCCACGACAATGACCCTCTATGCCGTTGCCATGATGGCCGATGCCCTGCGCCGCGGCAGGATGACATGGATGGCGACGACAGAGATGACATAGACGCTGGCGCAGGCGAAGAACACGACCGTGTAGTTGCCGCCCGTTGCGTCCAGCACCCGGCCGATCACTGCGGCGGAGAAGGCGCCGGCGAACGAGCTGATGCCGCCGCCCAGGCCGACGGCCGAGGCGACCGCGGCGCGGGGCATCGAGTCCGACACAAGGGTGAACAGGTTGGCCGAGAAGCCCTGGTGCGCGGCCATGGCGATGCCGATCAGCAGGACGGCGCCCCACATGCTGCCGATCTGCGGCGCGAGGAACACGGGAATGGTGCAGGCGGCACACAGCAGCAGCGTGATCTTGCGCGCGAGGAAGACATCAACGCCCCGCTTGATCAGCAGCGACGAGACCCAGCCTCCGGCGATGGAGCCGACATCGGTCAGCAGATAGATCAGCACCAGCGGCAGGCCCACCGCAAACAGGGTCACGTGGAACTTCGTGTTCAGGAAGCTGGGCACCCAGTTGTTGTAGAACCACCAGGCCGGGTTCGTGAGTACGGCGCCCGTAATGTACACCCAGGTGCCGGGATAGGTGAGCAACTGGGACCATGGGACGCGTTGTTCGTGCACATCCGGGTCCTGATCGATGTAGGCACGCTCGCCTGCGCTGACCCGCGGATGCTCGGCCGGACTGCGATACATGACCAGCCAGAACACGACCCAAACCAGACCGACTAGGCCGGTGACATAGAAGGCCGACTGCCAGTTGGCCAGGGCGACGACGCCGGCGCCGATCAACGGGGCAAGCATCGCGCCGATATTGCTGCCGGAGTTGAAGATGCCGGTGGCGAAGGCGCGGTCACGGACGGGGAACCAGGTGGCAATCGCCTTGATGCAGGTCGGGAAGTTGCCGCCCTCGCCCAAGCCAAGAACGACACGGGCGGCCATGAAGCCGGCGACCGAGCTGACCAGACCATGGGCGGTGGAGGCGAGGCACCAGATGATCGCGGCGGCGGCGAGGCCGAGGCGGACGCCGATCTTGTCGGTCACCCAGCCCATGCCGATGTAGCCGATGCCGTAGGCCATCGAGAAGCAGAAGATGATGTTGCCGAAATCGGTCTCGGTGAAGTGCAGGTCACCCTGGATGGTCGGCTTCAGGACTCCCAGGATGTTGCGGTCCATGTAGTTGATGGTCGTAATGATGAAGAGCAGGGCGCAAATGGCCCAGCGGTACTTCGTCTGCGGCGAGGCAGTCGCGTTGGTCATGGATGGTTTCTTCCCTTCGGCACGGTCGGGCCGTTTCAGGCGGCGGCTGAGTGGGGGCGATCAGGTTCCAGTCGAGAAGGCGCTGGCGGAAGGTGTTGGTCTGGTGCTTGGGCACGAGGCGATGAACGGCTCGGCGTTGCCACGCGCAGGTTCCCTCCTGGAGGGCTGGACGGGGGTAGGCGGGCGGCGGACGCGTGCGTGCGTTGATTGCTGTTCGGCATCCTTCCTCCTGCCCCTCGCAGTGCAGGTTGGCCGAGGTTGGTCTGCTCGTCAAGTTGTCTTACAGGATGGATGCTGCTTAGATGTCCCCCGAGGAGAAGTCGGGCATGAACGATCTCAGGCTGGCGCCGGGGCGGCGGGAACGGCTGGGTGATCAGCTCTATGGGCAGTTGCTGGAGCGGATTGTCTCGGGCGCGTTGAAGGAGGGCGACAAGTTGCCGTCAGAGAACGAAATCTGCCGGTTGTTCCGTGTCTCCCGCCCGACGGTGCGGGAGGCGATGATGCGGCTGAACGCGGATGGGCTGGTGGTGACGCGCCAGGGGGCGGGGACGTACGTGCAGAAGCGGCCGTCGGGTCACCTGGTGCGGCTGGCGGATGTGTCAGACGTGGCCGGGATGCTGCGGTGCCAGGAGGTGCGGATCGCGCTGGAGGGGCAGACGGCGGCGTTGGCGGCACAGCGTCGGACACCGGGGCAGTTGAACCAGATCTTCGGGGCGCTGGCCGGTCTGCGGGCGGCGCTTGACGGCGCGGGGGCGCCGGCGCAGGCGGACTTCGCGTTCCATCGGGCCGTGGCGATGGCAAGCGGGAATGCGCTGTTTGCCGAACTGCTGGAGATGCTGAACGAGCGGATCCAGCACCTGATGCAGGTGGCACTGAGCATCACGCGGGCGGGCTCCAGGGAGCGTGCCCGGCGGGTGTTGGAGGAGCACGAGGCGATTGCGGAAGCGATCGAAAGCGGGGACGCCGAGGCGGCGAGCCTGGCGATGCGGTATCATCTGCATCGGTCGCGGCAACGGTTCACGGATCGGCAACGGGATTTGTGAGACTGGCTAGCAGGTTGGCGGGGTTGTCTGACAGGCAGGTGTGTCGAATTCCGGTCGGACCATATGGGTGGGGAGGGATGCCGCTGCGCGGCGCCGGCGGTGGACAGATGACCGCCGCGAGGGCGGCCATGACGGATTCGCAAGGGCAGGCGCCCCATGTCCTGAGCGTTACGAGGTCTGCACCGCCACTGCCCCGTCCTCTACCTGGTCCTCCGGCACATCGACGTGGATGTCGCCGGAGTTTGTTTCCGGGCCGCTCCATACGGCGAACGCGGTGATCAGTGACAGCAGGATCACGTAGCAGGCAACGCCCCAGGGGGCGCCCGCCATCCAGCCCACCAATAGGGCTGCGATGAAGGGTGACGGACCGCCGGCGATGATCGAACCGAGCTCTCGGGCAAAGGCGAAACCGCTGTAGCGCAGTTGCGGCCCGAACAGTTCGGCGAAATAGGCCGCCTGCGGGCCGAACATGGCGCCGCCGCCAATTCCCATGACGAGAACGAACGCGAGGCAGATCAGGGCCGGGTTCAACGTGCCGACGAGCGCGAAGAATGGGAACGCGAAGGCCGCCGAGAACAGCGCGCCACCCATATAGACGGGTCGCCGGCCGATCTTGTC
>DASQVN010000286.1:0-2001 GCA_035640755.1 Rhodopila sp. | reverse complement strand
TTGCGCGCATGAAGAAGGGCGCGTTCATCGTCAACACCGCCCGCGGCGGCATCATCGACGAACCCGCGCTGCACGCCGCGCTGACCTCCGGCCACCTCGCCGGCGCCGGCCTCGATGTGTTCGAGACCGAGCCGACGCCGGTCAACAACGAGCTGCTGAAACTCGACACGGTGATCGCCTCCCCGCACATGGCCGGCGTGACGACCGAGGCGGTGGCCGCAATGGCCGTGACCACGGCACAGAACATCGTGTCCGTGTTGGATGGCCGTCCGAACCGCGACAACGTCATCAACAAGGAGGTGCTGGGTTAGCGGTATCGAGTTGGCACCTTTCGCCATCCCGCCAGTATGCAATATAATGCATGTGTCGGGACTCAGCCCGGCGGGCAGGGGGCGGCGAGGGACACATGGCGCAGGGCAACGCGGTCGAATGGTTCGTTGACCGCCACTGCCGGGATGGCAACGGCGCACGCCCCGCGTTCCTCGACCCCTGGCGGTCACTGAGCTACGCCGAGCTGGAGGCCGCGACCCGCCGCTGCGCCGGCGCGCTGCGCCAAGCGGGCATCGGCCGCGAACGCCGCGTCGTCCTGCTGCTGCAGGACACCATTGATTTCCCTATCGCGTTCTGGGGCGCCATCCGCGCCGGCATCATCCCGGTGCCGATCAACACCCTGCTGACGCCGGATACCGTCCGCTACATTCTGGCCGACAGCAGGGCCGACGCGGTCATCGTCTCGTCCCCGCTGACCGAAACGCTGGCCGACGTTCTCGCGCTCGTTCCGCTCGTCATTGTCGCTGCACCGGACGGCAGCCCCCCATCCCTGGCCCGTGATGGCTGGACCGGTTTCCCCGACCTGCTTGCCGCGGGCGACCCGGAAACCCCGACCGCCGAGGCATCGGCGGATGAGGTCGCCTTCTGGCTCTATTCCTCCGGCTCGACCGGAGCACCGAAGGGTGTCCGACACGTCCACTCCAGCCTCCGCGTCACCGCCGACACCTACGGCGCCCAGGTTCTCGGCATTCGCCCCGACGACCTGATGTTCTCCGCCGCCAAGGCCTTCCACGCCTACGGGCTGGGCAACAGCCTGACCTTCCCCCAGTCGGTCGGCGCCACCACTGTCTTCCTGCCGGGCCGCCCCGCCCCGGATGCGGTGCTCAAGGTCATGCGCACCCACAATCCCACCCTGTTCGGCGGCGTCCCCACCCTGTATGCCGCCTTGCTGGCCAACCCACTCATTGGCCCCGGCGCCGGCTCCAGCCGCCTGCGCCGCTGCATCTCGGCCGGTGAGGCCCTGCCCGAAGATATCGGCCGCCGCTGGCGCTCCATCACCGGCACCGACATCCTCGACGGTATCGGCTCGACCGAGATGCTGCACATCTTCATCAGCAACCACCCCGATGCGCTCCGCTACGGCACCAGCGGCAAGCCGGTGCCGGGCTACGAGGCCCGTATCGTCGACGAACACGGCCGCCCCGTCCCGCATGGCGAGCCGGGGGAGCTGATCGTGCGTGGCGACAGCGCCGCCGAGGGCTACTGGAACCGGCGCGCCAAGTCCCGCCACACCTTCCGCGGCGAATGGACCTACACCGGCGACACCTACACGAGGGACGCCGAGGGCTGGTACCGCTTCCAGGGCCGCAGCGACGAAATGCTCAAGGTCAGCGGCGTCTGGGTCTCGCCCTTCGAGGTGGAGGAAGCCCTGATCGGTCATCCCGCCGTGCTGGAAGCCGCCGTGATCGGGCGGGAGGACCAGGACGGCCTGGTCAAGCCCAAGGCCTTCGTCATCCTCAACGAAGCGGGTCGCGCCGAGGAAACGGAGGCTCTTACAGCTGCGTTGCAGGCGCACGTAAAGCAGCGGATCGGCGTCTGGAAATATCCGCGCTGGATCGAATACGTGGACAGCCTGCCGAAGACCGCCACCGGCAAGATCCAGCGCTTTCGCCTGCGGGAGGTCTGATGCGTCCCGGCACGCTGGAAATCGAGGGCGGCACGCTGGAAACC
>DASQVN010000285.1:0-3581 GCA_035640755.1 Rhodopila sp. | reverse complement strand
GCCGGGCGACCAGCCAGCCCTCCCGCCCCTTCGGCAGCTCCAGCAGGAAGTTCAGGTTGCGGTCCGGGTCGGGCAGCAGCGTGGACCGGCGCCGGACCAGGCGCGGCAGGCCCGGCCCGCGGTCCGCCATGGCGGCAGCATTCGGAGCAGCAGCATTCAGGGCGGAATCATTCAGGGCAGGCGACATGAGGCTTCGCATACTCCCGACAATGACGTGGAACAATGGCGCAACCGTGACCGTTCAAAGACACGCTGTCGGATCGATTTGGCTGTATCATACATGTATGCACCGCCTTCGGATTCCATGCCCTGCCGCAGCGCGGTGGCTTGCCCTCCTGTTGTCGCTGATGCTCGCACCCCTGCCCGCCACGCGCCTGCTGGCGGCTGACCCGCAGCCGTATGAGGTGACGCTCAAGCCGACCGGCAACAGCGCGCTCGATGCCGCACTGAACGGCAGCTCGACGCTGATGTCCTTGCAGAAGACGGCGCCGGTCGGCGGCTTCGCGTTGATCGAGCGGGCGCGGCAGGACCAGCAGCGCTTCCAGACCGCGCTGAAGAGCTTCGGCTACTACAAGGGAACCGGGCAGATCACCATCGCCGGGCATGGGCTGGACGACCCGTCGCTGCCATCGTTGATTGACCGCGCGCCGGCGAATCCGCCGCTGCCCGTGGTGGCCACGTTCGACCTCGGGCCACAGTTCAAGCTCGGCCGGGTGGAGATCGCCAACCCGGTGCCGGCGGATGCGGCGGCGAAGCTGCAGCTTGAAAGCGGCCAGCCGGCACAGGCGGCGGATGTGCTGGCGGCGCAGAACCGGCTGCTGGCGGCGCTGCAGTCGGATGGCTATCCGCTGGCCAAGGTGCCCACGCCGGTCGCCACGCTGGTGCCGGACCAGAACCTGCTGAACGTCGTATTCCATCCCGATACCGGACCAAAGGCCGACATCGGGCCGATCAACTTCACCGGCCTCAAGGACATGAACGAGTCCTTCGTGCGCCGGCGGCTGCTGCTGCACCAAGGCGAGCCCTACAGCCCGCAGGCGATCGAGAACGCGCGGCAGGATCTTGCCTCGATCGGTGTGTTCTCTGTCGTGCGCGCAGTGCCGGCAAACGCGCTCGACCCACAGGGTCAGTTGCCGGTGACGTTCGACCTGACGGAACGGCCGCTGCACGCGGTCGATGTGGGCGCCGCCTACGCGACCGACCTGGGCATCAACCTGAACGCCGGCTGGCATGACCGCAACCTGTTCGGCAACGCCGAGCAGTTGAACCTGACGGGAACCGCGCTGCTGGGCGGGAATGCAATCACCCGGCCCGGCTACAACGTACTGGCGCAGTTCCTGAAACCGGACTTCCTGGCGCGCGACCAGACGCTGGAGGTCTCACTGAACGCCATCGACCAGAGCCTGCAGGCATATGACCAGCAGGCACTGATCGAGCGGCTGGGGCTCAGCCGCAAGTTGTCGCCCCACTGGACGGCGAGCGTGTATCTGCAGGCCGAGCAGGAGTCGATCCTGCAGGAAGGCGTGCGGCGCCACTACAATCTGATCGGGCTGCCGGCGAACCTGCGCTTCGACAACACCAACAGCCAGCTTGATGCCACGCAGGGCCTGCGGGTGAACTTCTCGGTGATCCCCGAGCAGTCGTTCGGTACGCCGAGCTCGACGTTCTTCATCACCCAGGCCAACGCCTCGACCTATCTCGACCTGCTGGGAGACGGGCGGAGCGTGATCGCGCTGCGCGGCCTGGTGGGCAAGGTGTTCGGCACGACCGTGTTCGGCATTCCGCCCGACCAGCGCTTCTATGCGGGCGGCAGCGGCACGGTGCGCGGCTACCGCTACCAGACCGTCGGACCCTTGTTTCCCGATCGCAAGCCGACGGGCGGAACCGCGATATCGGCCGGGACGTTCGAGTTCCGGCAGCGCATCCTGTCGAACTATGGCGTGGTGGCCTTTGTCGATGCGGGACAGGTCAATCCGAACGGGGCTCCGTTCACCAGCGGCTGGAACGTCGGCGCCGGCATCGGCGCGCGGTACTACACCTCGATCGGGCCGATCCGGCTGGACGTGGCGGTGCCGCTGAACCGGCAGCCTGGGGGAGACGCGTTCGAGCTGTATATCGGAATCGGACAGGCGTTTTGATCCGGCGCGTTCTGAAATGGCTTCTTGGCATCGTTCTGGTGCTGCTGGCAATCCCGGTGCTGGCGGTCGCCGCAGTGCTGGTCCTCGCAAACACCGACCCCGGCCGGCACCTGATTGAGAACCAGACGGCCAGCCTGACCGGCGGGATGGTGCGGATCGAAGGGCTGCAGGGGCGCTTCCCCGACCGCCTGCGCGTCGCAAGGATCGAGGTGTCGGACGCCAAGGGACCGTACGTCAGCATCGCCGGCCTGGTGCTCGACTGGTCGCCCCTGCAGTTGCTGCACAGGACGGCGCGGGTCGAGACGCTGCAGGCCGCAGAGCTCGATGTCAGCCGAATGCCGGAGAGCAGCAGTGCCAAGGGCACCGGCAAGACCACGAGCACGAGCTACAGCCTGCCCGTGGCCGTCGATCTGCAGCAGCTGCGGATCGAGCGCGCCCAGATCAGCGCGCCGGTCGCGGGCGTTCCGGCGGTGCTGGCGCTGACCGGATCGGCACAGATCCGGTCGCTGCAGGACGGCACGGTCAAGCTGGACGCGCAGCGACTCGACAGTGCCGGGAGCTACGCGCTGGCGGGCACGCTCACGCCGGATCGCGTCAATGCGTCGGTGAATGCGGCGGAGCCGGCGAAGGGCCTGATCTCCTCGATCGCGCATCTGCCGGACCTGGGGCCGATCTCGGTCAAGGCGGCATTGGACGGGCCGAAGGATGCGGTCGGGACGAAGCTGGCCATCGGCGCCGGGCCGCTGACGGCGTCGGCCGACGGCACGGTCGATACGGTGCATGCGGGCGCAGACCTGGCGATCAAGGCGCAGGCGCCGGCAATGACGCCCGCACCCGGCGTGGGCTGGCAGTCGGTGCTGATCGATGCGCATGTGCAGGGTACCGCCGCCGCGCCGATTGCCAACGGGATCGTGCGGATTGAGGGGCTGAGCGCATCCGGCGCCCGCATCGGCGCGCTGGAGGCGAATGCCCACGGCACGGCGCAGCGGGTCGATCTGGACGCCGTCATCCGGGACCTGCATGTGCCCGCACCGGACCCAGACCTGTTCGCCGCGGCGCCGATCACCCTGAACGCGTCGGCAGTGCTGGATGCGGCGGACCGGCCCGTGAAGTTCCGGCTGGAGCACCCGCTGATGCATCTGGAGGGCAGCGGGCATGCGGCCGGGGAACCCTCGGTGCAGGCGCACCTGTCACTGCCGGACCTCCACCCGCTGGCAGCAGCCGCGAGCACCGACCTGGAGGGCAAGGCAGAGCTCGACCTCGGCGGCCGGATGCAGGGCGATATCACGAACACCACAATCAGCGGACTGGTGTCGGTGACCGGCGGCAAGGCGCCGGTGCCGGCGCTGATCGGACCCGATGGGCATATCGAGCTCGCAGCCAGCGTGCACGGGCAGGACATCACCGTCTCCAACCTGACGCTGAACGGCAAGGCGCTGAATG